>JAMFST010001462.1 GCA_026225435.1 Labilithrix luteola | reverse complement strand
TGGTGGGCCTGGCCGACTCGGCGCCCGACAAGGAGCTGCAGGACGACGCGCTCTACGAGCTCGCCTGGTCGCAGATGGAGACGCAGGCCTGGAACGACGCCAAGAACAGCTGGCGCGGGCTGCTCCACCGCTTCCCCGACTCGCACTACTCGCCGGAAGCGAAGATGGAGCTGGCGAGCCTGCAGCTGCTGCATTGAGCGGCAGCGGGGCCGCGGCGCGTCAGCTCGGATCGAGCGAGCGGTAGGCGGCGATGACGGCGCGAAGGCGCTCGGTGCGGCGGGACGACTCGGGCGGGCTGTCGTCGGAGTGCAGATCGGGGTGCAGCTCGCGGGCGAGGCGGCGGTAAGCGCTCTTCGCCTCGGCGTCGGTGGCCCCTTCGGGCAGACCGAGGGCGGCGAGCGCGCGGCGGCGACCCGGCTCGACGACGACCACCGCGGGGACGAAGCGCTCGCGGATCGGGCTGGGCGAGACGTGGTCGCGGGCGCGGCGGCGGCCGTGGAGGAACTCACGCGGACCGAGCGGGCGGATGGCGGAGCCGGCGCCGCGGGTGCGCACGGCGGCGCGGAAGCGAAGCTGGGCGTCGGGGAGCGCCTCGAGCCGCTGGATGCGGGAGACGAGCTGCGTGTGGAGCACCTGGACCACGCGCGCCGGGTCGACGGCGAACTCCTCGACCAGGACCTCCCCGTGCAGCCGACGCGAGGACATGGAGCGCAGGAGCGAGCGCCGGAGCAGCTCGTCGCTCATGCCGCCGGCGCGGAGCCCTTCGGCGAGCGAGACGTCGGGTCCGTCGAAGTCGACCGCGACGACCTGTCCGCCGTGGAGATGAACCCCGTGGGTGCGACCGGACGGCTCCGCGAGCTCGAGGATGCCGGTGGCGGTGGCGCGGTGAAGCTGACCGAGAACATCGCCGAGCGAAGTCGCCCGCAAGCGGCCGGGGAGCTGCATGGGGCTATCTGACGTCACCCCACATCAGACCGGCAACATTGCGGCGGCGATTCCGCGATCAGAGCGGCCAGACGCCGACGACGACCTTGCGGGTGCGGCCGTTCGGCAGCGAGCAGGCCACGCGGGCACCATCCGGGGTCACGACGCAATCCTGCACGTCGCCGTACGCGAGATCCTTCGACGTGAGCAGCCGCTTGCGGGCGCCGCCGATGACCAGGCCGAGCGCGCTCGGGACCACGGTCATCGCGCCGTCGGAGGAGCGCGGCGAGCCACGCGGCGGCTTCTGCTCGACCTGCGCGGCGAGGATGGACGCGTGCGAGCGATCGTTCTCGATGAGCAGCGCCTGACCGGCGACCACGAGCTCCAGACCGCCCGCGCTCCAGGCGATGGGGAGCACGGGGAGCGGCGCGGTGCCGGATCCGCAGTGCGAGAGGCGGAGGAAGGACACCGGCAGCGGCACGTTGGAGATGGCGCCATCGCCTTCGATCGTCGCGTGCACCGCGCCGGTGGCGCACTCGACCGAGGCGCCGTTGAGCCGGCCGCCTGCCGGGCCGATGACGTCGAGGTTCCACGGCGTCACGTCCGACGCGTCGCCTTCGTCGCCTTGCACGGGATCGACCCGCACGACTCCCGAGTCGGTCTCCACCAGCAGCTTGCCGGCGGCGTCGAAGGAGAGCGGCGCGTAGGACGCTCCGTGCGCGTCTCCGGCCTTGGGCCGCGCCCCCACCTGGCGCATCGAGGTCGCCTCGATGGGCGGCGCCACGGCCTTCATCCAGTTGCCCGCTTCGACGAGGCGCTGCGGCGTGCGCGTCGCCGGCGGCATCTGCGCGCCGTCGAGCGCGAAGGCCGCGCGCAGCGTGTCGCCCCCGGTGAGGTACGAGCGCATCTCGGCGAAGCCGGCCTCCTCGAGCGCGCGGCTCGGGCCGCAGGCGATCTCCCCGGCCCCGCTGGTCGGCAACAGGCGCGGCGAGCCCCCCTCGGTGCACATGGCGCTGTAGAGGAAGCCGATCTGGCGGACGAGGAGCGGAACCTGGGGCGCGTCCTTGGCGCGGGTCGCCTTGAGCGAAGCGCTGCCGGCGAGCGCGCGCAGCGAGGCGTCCGGCTCGTCGGGGTCGCGGCTCAAGCCTGCCGGTCGATCGAAGAAGCGCAGCTGCGCCGTCGCCTTCGGACCCGGCTCGAACGGCGCCGTCCCGCCTTGCACGGTGACGGTGAGCCCCACGTCCTCCACGCCGTCGCCGTCGCGATCCGAGCCGTCGGCGTCGAGGCGCAACGGCGGCGTCCCGGGCGGATCGACCACCTTCAACCCGAGGCGCACGTGCTCCGGCAAGCCGGACATCGCCGCCGAGAGCACCGCGAAGGCGCGCGCCGGCGGCCGGGTGTGACCGCTGCACTTGGCCGCCAGCTCCGCCTCCACGCTCCCCTTGCCGATGCGCGCCAGCCGCGGCGTCGGCGAGCAGCTCGAGTCGAGCTGCTCCGGCGAGGAGAGCAGCACCGTCGGCGCCTGCATGCCGCCCTCGATCCCACGGAAGAAGACCACCTGCCCCAGCTCGCGGGCGGTCGCGGCGATGAGCACGGCGAAGGCGTCGAGCTTGCCGTCCCCGTCGAAGTCGTGGACCAGCGCGGAGGCGAAGAGGCGCCCGTCCGGCGCCTTGAGCGTCGTGCCGCCCACGGTCCAGCTGGTGGTCATCGGCGGGGCGATGGTCGCCTCCTCGAGCACGGGGCCGGCGTCGGCTTCCTGCGGCTCGGCGGCGTCGCTCTCGGCGAGCATCCCGTTCGGCGAATCGGCGTCCCCGATGCTGAAGGGCACGTACGGATGTTCATTCCTGCACGAGCGGCAGCCGGACGCCGCAGCCGCCGTCCCGAGGACGAGCGGGACCACGAAGAGCAGCTCACGCGCGCGCATGACGCACCCTTACACCACGGCATTTCCGCGGGACAACTGCGTAAGCTAGAGCTGCTTTCACTCGCTCCCGACGATCACCGGCTCGGGAACCAGCCGCACCCCGAAGCGCGCTTGCACGCCGTCGACGATCTCGCTGGCGAGCGCGAGCAGCTCCCTGGCGGTGCCGCCGCCGCGGTTCACCAGGGCGAGCGCGTGCTTGCGCGAGACACCCACCCGCCGGCCCGCCTCGCCGTAGCCGCGCCCGAAACCGGCGCGCTCGATCAGCCACGCCGCCGACGTCTTCACGCGCCCCGGGTGCATCGGCCCCGCCTCGAAGCGCGGCGGCGTCTCGTCGCAGCGATCCTCGAGCGCAGCGAAGGACTCGGCGTCGAGGATCGGGTTCACGAAGAAGGAGCCGGCGCTGCGGCTGTCTGGATCGTCCGCGTCGACGACCATCCCCTTGCCGCGGCGCAGCTCGATCACCGTGCGTCGCACCTCGGCCGACGGCGCGGTGTCCCCCAGGTGGATCCCGAGCGCGCGCGCCAGCTCCGGGTAGCGGACCGGATCGCTCTCGCTGTCCGCCTCGAGCGCGAAGGTCACCTGCGTGACGATCCACCCGGGCTCCTCCTTGAAGCGACTGTGCCGGTAGGAGAAGCGGCAATCGGCGCGCTCGAGCGTGCGCATCTCGCCGCTTCGCCGGTCGAAGGCGCGGACCGACACCAGGGTGCGCTCGATCTCCTGCCCGTACGCGCCGATGTTCTGGATGGGCGCGGCGCCCACCTGCCCGGGGATCCCGGCGAGGCACTCCATCCCGCGGCCGACACCCGCCAGCTGCGCCACCAGGTCGTCCCAGGAGGCGCCCGCATCGGCGACGACACGAAGGCGGCCGTCGACCCGGTCGACCCGGATCTGTGCAGACTGCAAGCGAAGCACGGTCCCGGCGACGCCGCCGTCGCGCACCACCAGGTTGCTCCCGCCCCCCAGCACCATCACCGGCTCGTCGCGCGCGTCGCACTCCGCCAGCAGCTCGGCGAGCTCGGCCTCCCCTTCGCCGCCGGCGCCGAAGCCGGCTTCCACCGCGACCATCCGGCGCGCGGAACCGCCCAGGCCGAGGGTGGTCAGCGGGGCGAGCGCAACGTTCTCCTCGACGCGCATCGGTCTTCCGACTTACCACGACGATCGCCGTGGAGCCGCTGCCGATCGATTCGCTCACCCCCGAGCTCCTCCGCGCGCTCGAGGAGCGTCCGTCGCTGGTGCTCGTCGCCGAGCCGGGAGCGGGCAAGACCACGCGTGTTCCGCCGGCGCTCCTGTCGCTGCCCGCCCCCGCCGGCGCCGGCGTCATCGTCCTCGAGCCGCGCCGCCTGGCCGCGCGCATGGCCGCCACCCGCGTGGCCAGCGAGCTGGGAGGCGCCGTCGGTGAGCTCGTCGGCTACCAGGTCCGCTTCGAGGAGGCCGCCAGCGCCCGCACCCGCCTGCGCTTCGTCACCGAGGGGATCCTCACGCGGCGCCTGCTGCGCGACCCCCAGCTCGCCGGCGTGAGCGCGGTCGTCCTCGACGAGTTCCACGAGCGCCACCTGCACGGCGACGTCGCCCTCGCCGTCCTGCGCGAGCTGCAGCGCACCACGCGGCCGGACCTGCGCCTGGTGGTCATGTCGGCCACCCTCGACGCCGAGCCGGTGGCCCGCTTCCTCGACGCGCCCATCCTCCAGGCCAAGGGGCGCACCTACCCCATCGAGATCCGCCACGCCGACGCCGTCGACGAGCGCCACCTCGACAAGCAGATCGCCTCTGCCGTCCGCGCCCTCGTCGGCGGGCCAGGCACGGGCCTTCCCTCGCTCGACGGCGATCTCCTCGTCTTCGTCCCCGGCGCGGCCGAGATCCGCCGCGCCGCCGAGACCTGCGCCGCCATCGCGCAGGAGGCGAACCTCGAGATCGCGCCGCTCCACGGCGATCTCACCGCTGCCGAGCAGGACCGCGCCGTCCGCCCGGGCGCGCGCCGCAAGATCATCCTCAGCACCAACATCGCCGAGTCGTCGGTCACCGTCGAAGGCGTCGCCGCGGTCATCGACAGCGGGCTCGCGCGTCGCGCCTCGCACGCCGCCTGGTCGGGCATGCCGCGGCTCGCGGTGGAGAAGATCAGCCGCGCCTCGGCCACCCAGCGCGCCGGTCGCGCTGGTCGCGTGCGCGCCGGCACCTGTGTACGCTTGTACACCAAGGCGGATCACGACGCCCGCCCGCTGCACGACGCGCCGGAGATCGCGCGCCTCGATCTGGCGCAGACCTGGCTCGAGCTCCGCGCTGCCGGACG
>JAMFST010001461.1 GCA_026225435.1 Labilithrix luteola | reverse complement strand
TGTTCGACGGCGGCCGGCGCTTCGTCGAGGGGCTCGCCGAGGGGCGCTACGACGTCGCCGTGGCGCCGCTGCCGCGCAAGCACGACGTCGCCGGCATCAAGGCGCGCCGCCTCATCGACGAGAGCTTCGTCTGCGTGGTCCGGCGCGGTCACCCGCTGACGCGCGGCAAGCTCACCGTCGAGCGCTTCGCCCGCGCGACGCACGCGCTCATCGCGCCAGCGGGGGAGGAAGGCTCGTTCGTCGACAAGGCGCTCGCGGAGCTGGGGCTCTCGCGCCGGGTCGCGGTGAGCGTGCCGCACTTCATGGCGGCGCCGCACCTGGTGGCCGGCTCGGATCTCGTGCTCACCCTGGCCGCGCGCGTGGCCGCTGCGTTCGAGAACAGCTTCGGCCTGACGTTGCTGGAGCTCCCGGCGGAGCTCGCGGTCCCGGACTTCACCCTCTCGCTCCTCTGGCACGAGCGCCACTCGCGTGACCCGGCGCACATCTGGTTCCGCGGTGTCTTCGCCGAGGTGGCCGCCGCTATCCCTCGGCCGCGTCGCCGTCCACGTAAGGGTGCTTCTTGATCCAGCGCAGCGCGCGGATGGTGCGCCACTCGGCCTTGGGATCGGGGCGGCAGTGGCCGATGGTGTAGGCGCTGAGGCGCTCGGTCACGGGTAGAGCCTTGCACGCCTGAAAGGAGGCCTGCACCAGGTGAAGCCCAGCGCTGAAGCAGCGGTTGCGGTCAATCACCAGGTCGTGGCCCGTCCAGCCTTCGTCCGTGTGCCCCCAGACCTGCACCTGCATGAGACACCAGGCCACGCCGTGACCGCCGCGCTGCTGTCCGGCGTCGACATCGGCGCGAAAACCGCTCTCCATCGAGGCGATCGAGGTGAGCAGGAGCGCGGTCTTCACCCGCGCGTCGGTGCCGTCGAAGACCGGCGCCTCGTTTCCGTCGAGGGTCACGTCGGCGATATCGCTGGCGATATCCTGGTAGCGAGCGAGCGCCTTGGCCGAGCCCTCGCGGTGATGAGCGGGCGGGTTCCAGGCGACCATCGTCGCAACGAGATACTGCACGAGCGTGGCATGCGTCATTGCGCCGCCCTCAAGCAAGACCCGACCCAACCGGGTCGGCTCGGGTGAGCGGTGGGCCGGCTGCGCAAGGTCTTCCGCGCTTTGATGTGCGCGTCTCTGAGTTGAAAGTGCGGCGTCGTTCTTGTCCTTTGCTCGACCAGGAAGGGTTGCCTGGCCGGTGTTGCGGTTACTCCGCCGCCGGCTTCACCCGCGTACCCGCGAGGAAGGCGTCGTCGGTCTTGTGCGCGTCCCCCACGAAGCCGCCGTAGTGCTGCGCGGCGACGGTGCCCGTGGTGAGATCGAGCGCGAACTGCTCGTCGACGGCGTTGCCTTCGACGGTGACCACCCGGGAAGCGGTGATCGGCTTGCGGTGAATGTCGAACGGCGCCGCCGGCCGCACGACCTGCGCCCCCTTGGGGAGCTCGACCCGGCGGTGCAGGTGGAACTGCAGCGCGCGGTTGATCGCCAGCGCGCTCTCCCGGGTCGCCTGCGACGCGAAGCTGGCGCCGAGGGTGGAGACCAGGGCCCGCGGGTAGACGACGTGGATCGGATCGAGACCGGGGAGAATCCAGATCTTCTTCGCCCCCTTGCCTTCGCTCTGCGCGTAGCCGCCGATGGTGAGCGAGGCGCGCAGGGCCACCTGCCAGGCCCCTTCGTCGGAGGAGAGCAGCACCTCGTCGACGCTGGCCGAGGGGAGCCACGCGAGGACCACGTTGCGCAGCGCGCGCTGACGTTGATCGCCGACGAGACGCACCAGCGCCTCGGCGAGCTCCTGCGAGGCACGCCCGTGGAGGAGCGCGGTGAGCTGCCCCTTGGCGTCCCCCTTCTCGTCGATGACGAGGCGCAGATCGACCACGTCGCCACCGACGCCGTCGTTGCCGAGATCGGGGACCTCGGTGATGGTGCCGTCCTCGTGGATGCACGAGCGGCCGCGCAGCTCCGGCGAGATGTGACCGGCGGGGAGCGGCGGGCCGGGGACGTCGAGGTCGAGCCAGATGGGCTCCTTCGCCTTCGGATCGTCCTTGGGGAAGATCTCCGCCAGCGCGTGGGCGAAGCGGCCGAAATGCGGCGGGAAGTCGGCGTTGGCGCTGAAGGGCTCGGTCTCCGAGAGCACCACCTCGGCGCGCATGCCCAGCTGGCGGGCGGCGGTGACGACGAGCCAGGTGCGGCTGCCGGCGTGGGTGGTGAGCGCGCTGCGAGCGCTCACCTCGGAGGTGCCGGTCTCGTCGACGTCGATGTCGGTGAGCATGCCGGCCGATGCTTCGCGCACCGCGCGCCCGGAGGCCTCGACGAGCGCGTCGACGCGGGTGCGGTCGGTGGTGGCCTTGGCCTCGCGCACCGCTTGCTGCGCCCAGGCGAGCACCTCGGGATCCGGGTTGACCAGCCCCGCGAGCTGCGCGCGGAAGGCGCGGCCGACCT
>JAMFST010001460.1 GCA_026225435.1 Labilithrix luteola | reverse complement strand
CTTCGCCGGCTTCGCGCTCGGCGCCTGCCGGGTCGCCACCACGGCCGGCATCCTCCGCCGCGCCGCGGGTCGTGACCTCGGGCTGCTCGATCTCGACGCCGCCGGCGACGGGCTCATCGCCGTCCCCACCTCGGTGCATCACGGCTGGGACGCGCGCGTGCTCGCCGCTCAGTGGAATGACGGAGACTCCGCCTTCTCCAATCGCTTCGTCTCGCTCGACGCCACGCTCCTCCGCTTCACCGACGAGCGCGATCTCCCGGACGCGGATCTCGCGCGCCGCCACGACGATCCCGCGCGCCTCGCCTGGCTCGCCGAGCGCCTCCGCGAAGCGCTGGCCAAGGGCAAGACGGCCGGGCAGCGGATCTCCGCGGTGCTCCTCCCGCCGTGGCTCGGCGCCGACTCGCCGCGCGCGGCGGCGCTCTCGGCCCTGCTGGAGATCCCGGCCGGCGAGGCGCTGGCGACGAACCTCGGTCCGTCGGGGCTGCGCTTCGAGGCGTCACGTGATCGCGCGTTCGCCGAGCGCGGCGTGGAGGTGCGCCGCGCACGCGCCAAGGCAGTGCGCGGGTTGACCGGAGAGGCGACCTCGTTCGTCATCGAGCTGGCCGACGGAGAGACGATCGAGGCGCGCGCCGTCGTCCTGGCGACCGGAGGTCTGGTCGGCGGCGGCCTGCGTTACACGCCGAGCGGGAGCGATCTGGCCTTCGCCGTTCCGCTGCGTTCACGGGCGACACTGGAGCTCAACGTCGCCCTCGATCCCGCGCTCGCCACGGTCGGCCTCGACGGTCGCCCGCTGCTGGCCCCGGGCTCGCTCTTCGGCGCGTCCCCCGAGCAGCTCGCCTGGCCGTTCCAGCGCCCGGCGCCGATCGAGCGCGCCGGCGTGCTGCCCCCCTCGAGTGACGGCCTGTTCGTCGCTGGCGAGCTCGCGGCGGATCTCCCGCGCACCTGGCTCGCCGCCGTGCGCAGCGGACAGCGCGCCGGTCAGGCCGCGAGCGCGCTGGTCGCCCCGTAGACCCGCGCGCGTCGGTCACTTCACGATCGGCCCGCGCCCGGCGAGGCGATCGCGCAAGAGCAGGTACCCCTCGCGCAGCTGCGCGTCGTCGCCCGTCGACGGATCGACCGGGACCGTCTCGGCGAAGTGCCCCTCGACCGTCGCGTGCGCCGGTCGCGGCGCCGCCGTCTTGTCGAGCTTGTCCGTGCCGCCATCGCGCGCCCCCTTCGGCGCACCGGCGTCGATCGACGGAGGCGACGCAGTACGCGGCGAGGTCTCGCCCGTCAGGTGCCCCTCGAGATCGCGCTCGCGCTGCACCGGCAAGCTATTCGGCACCAGCGGCGAGGCGACGAACAGGTCCGGATGGATCCCGTCGGCCTGGATGGCATGCCCGCTGGGCGTGTAATAGCGCGCCGTCGTCAGCCGCAGCCCCGCGCCGCCGGGGAGCTCGACCAGCGACTGCACGCTCCCCTTGCCGAAGCTCGGCTCGCCGACGACCAGCGCGCGCCGCTGATCCTGCAACGCGCCGGCGACCAGCTCCGCCGCGCTCGCGCTGTACTCGCTCACCAGCAGCACGACGGGCACGTCGTGGAAGGCGCCGCCCCCGTGCGCGTGCTCCTCTTCGACCACCTGCCCGCGGTGACGCATCGTGTAGACGATGCCCCCGTCGAGGAACTCGTCGGCGACGGCGCTCGCCTCGTCGACGAGCCCGCCCGGGTTGTTCCGCAGGTCGAGCAGCACGCCTCGCAACGGCGCGTTCGCGTTGCCCCCCTCGGCCCGCACGCGCTCCGCCGCGGCCACCAGCTCGTCGTGCGTCCCCTGCTGGAACTGCTTGATCTGCACGTACGCGAGATCCCCCGCGAGCCGCCGCTCGGCGACGCTCGGCACGTGCACGATCTCGCGCGTCAGATCGTAGGTGGTGATGCGCGCCTCGTCCTCGTGCCCCGCATCCGCCATCGCGGCCGCCGCGCCTGCGGTGCCGAGCGCCTCGGTCGTCTTGCGCGGCCGCTGCACCGTCAGCTTCACGTGCGTCCCCGGATCACCGCGCATGTGCTCGACCATGCGTGCCAGACCGATCCCCTGCGCGTCTTCCCCATCCACCGCGACGATGCGATCGCCCGAGCGGATCCCCGCCTTGAACGCCGGCCCCCCCTCGATGGGCGCGAGCACCGTGAGCACGTCGGACGCGCCGTCCACCTCGAGCCCGAGGCCACCGAATTTCCCCTCGGTCTCGCTGGTGAAGAGGGCCCACTCGCGCGGCGGGAGGTAGCTCGAATGCGGATCCAGCTCGGCGACCATCCCCTTGACCGCACCGTTCAGGAGCCGCGTCCGCTCGACCGGTTCGACGTAGTCGTTCTCGATCAGCACCAGCACGCGGGCGAGCTGCGCCACCAGCGCATAGGGGGTTTCTGCCGAAGAAGTGGCCTTCGCGAGCTTGATCCCGAGCCCCCCGCACGTCGTCGCCACGCCGGCCAAGAAACCTGCACCCACCAGCAGCGCGGATCGCCCGCGAACGGTCATAAGCCCCATTTGCGCACGGTATCGCGGCTCTTCGCCTTTGTCGTAGGCATGCGCCCAGGGTGCACGGTAGTCTCGCCTTGTCCGCTTTCGAGCGAGGAGGAGGTTACCGTGGTGAATGACAAGGAGTCGTTGTCCAACCTGCGCATCGAGGGGTCCAAGACCGACAAGCGCAAGCAGAGTCTCTACTTCCCCGAGTCCATGCTCCAGGAGATCAAGGAAGAGGCTGCTCGCCTCGACCGTTCGCTCTCGTGGGTCGTGCAGCGCGCGTGGAAGATCTCGCGTCTCGAGATCAAGAAGCTGCCGAGCGTGAACGAAGTCGAAGGCGGCGAGGACGACGACGAAGGCTGAGCTCGCTGGGCCGCCAGGCCTGATTGAGCGAACGGCTTCTTCGTCGGGAACAGTTCGTTCTCGAACAATCTTTGGACTCGTGACGACGCCAGGTGGGCGGATGGGTAAGCCCATCCGTCGCCGGCATCGATCACGAGCAGACGGCGCCGGAGAGCCTCCCTCTGGCGTCGTTTCTTTTTGCAGGTTTGGTACGTAGCTAGGCTTCCGATGCCCTCGCATCCCCCTTCCCGGCCGGCGACGGCTCCGCCGCCCACCTCGATCTTCCCCGCAGGGACCGCGCCCGGCACGGTCATGGCGGACGACGGCACGCGTCTGTTCGTCGAGTCGCGCGACGGAGACTTCGCCGCCGACGCACCGCGGCTCTTCCTCTGCGACGGCATCCTCTGCGACGGCTTCATCTGGAAGTACGCGTGGGACGAGCTGGCGGCGCTGGGCCCGATCACCCACTGGCATTACCGCGGTCACGGGCGAAGCGCGCCGCCGGCCGATCCGGAGAAGATCAGCGTGGAGCAGCACGCGGCCGATCTCATGCGCGTGCGCGAGAGCGTCGGCAACCCGCCGGCGATCCTCGTCGGGCACTCGATGGGCTGCCAGGTGATCCTGGAGAGTTACCGGCGGAACCCGGAGAACGTGAAGGCGCTGGTCCTCATCTGCGGGACCTTCGGCAAGGTCACGGCCACGTTCCGGGGGTTGCCCATCCTCGACATGGTGCTGCCCAAGCTGGTCGACACGGTGCTCAAGCACGAGGAGCTGGCGCGCGCGGTGTGGACCCGCATCCCGCCGGACATGGTGCTCAAGCTGGCGCTGCGCGCCGGCGATCTCGATCCGGACAAGGTTCGCGCGGAGGACATCCTCCCCTACCTGAAGCACATGACCCACGTGGACCTGCCGATGTTCTTGAAGATGCTGCGCGCGGCCGGCGAGCACTCGGCCGAGTCGTGGCTCGGGGACATCAAGGTGCCGACGTTGATCATCGCCGGCGAGCGCGACACGTTCACCCCGGCGTTCCTCGCCCACGGGATGGCAGCGGCGATCCCGGGGAGCGAGCTGGTGGTGGTCGACCGCGGCTCGCACGTGGTGCCGATCGAGCAGCCGGAGATGGTGAACACGCGCCTGGTGGAGTTCGTGCGCAGCCGCGTGCTGGCATGAGCGGCCGGATCTTCTCGGGATTCTTGAAACTCGGGATTTTGATCCCCTTGTTCGGCTGTGAGCGAGGCGCGCCGGCCCCGACCACGCAGCCGACTGCCGATGCCGCGGCAACGGTCGCCGCGATGCTCCCACCGTCGGAGGCCAGCGCCGCTTCCGCGCTCGCCGCCGCCCTCGGTCCCGCCGATGCCGGCCCGCACGAAGCGCCCGACGCCGGCGCCCCCCGCGCGGCCGCCACGGACCCTTTCCACGGCAAGAAGGTCACCGCTGGCAAGGCGATCGGCCACACCTCGGTCGTCTTCAAGCTCACCTTCGCCGACGGCTCCCGCGCCGCCTTCAAGCCCGCGTCGCATCGCGGACCGGCCCGCTTTCGCGGCGAGATCGCCGCCTACCGTCTCGCCCTCGCCCTCGGTCTCGACAACGTCCCGCCCGCGTTCGAGCACGACCTCGTCGCCGCCGATCTGCGCGCCGCGCTCGACCCCGCCGCCGCCGCGCTCTTCTCCGACGAGGCGATCGTCAGTGACGCCGGCCTCGTCCGCGGCGCGCTCATCCCCTGGGTCGAAGGGCTCGAGTTTCCCCCGCTCGAACGCGACCCGCTGCACGCCCAGTGGTCGGCCGCCCTCAAGGCCACCGCCCCGCTCGCGGACTATCCCATCGTCGCCGCGCAGATGAGCACCCTCATCGTCTTCGACGTCCTCGACGGCAACTGGGACCGCTGGAGCGGAGGCAACATCGGCCTCGCCCACGGCACCTACCTGTACATCGACAACGACGGCGCCTTCTTCCCCAACCCTCCGGCCAAGGCGATGAGCCGCGGGTGGGAGCGCCTCGACGAGGTCGATCGCTTCTCGAAGGATTTCGTCACCCGCCTGCGCGCGTTCGACGACGCCGACGGTGGGGTCCTCGCGGCTTCGGGCCTCGGCGACGCCGCCATCAAGGGCTTCCGCGAGCGACGCACCCACGTGCTCACCGTCATCGACGCGAAGATCGCCAAGTACGGTGAGCCGAGCGTGCTCGCGTTCCCCTAGCTCTTAGTCACGCGAGCTCCGAGAGGCGCCCTCTCCTCAGTGGTGGCCGCGCGCCGCGAGGTACCGCTCGGCCTCCAGCGCGGCCATGCAGCCCGAGCCCGCCGCGGTGACCGCCTGCCGGTACACGAAGTCCTGCACGTCGCCGCCGGCGAACACGCCGTCGACGCTGGTCTGCGCGGTGCCCGGCTTGGTCTTGATGTAGCCGTTGTCGTGCAGGTCGACCTGCCCCTTGAAGAGCTCCGTGTTCGGCGTGTGCCCGATGGCCACGAAGAGCCCGGTGACGTCGACCACCTGCTTCTCGCCGGTGACGGTGTCCACCAGGCGCGCGCCGGTGACCTCGCCCTTGCTCACGTCGAGCACCTCGTCGACCGCCGAGTTGTAGATGACCTTGATCTTCGGGTTCTCGAGCACGCGCGACACCATGGTCTTGCTCGCGCGGAAGCTGTCCTTGCGGTGGATGAGCGTGACCTGCTTGGCGATGCCGGAGAGGTACATCGACTCCTCCATGGCCGTGTCGCCGCCGCCGACCACGAGCACGTGCTGGCCGCGGAAGAAGGCTCCGTCACACACTGCGCAGGCCGACACACCGCGCCCCTTGAGCGCGTCCTCGCTGGGGAGGTTGAGCCACTTGGCCTGGGCGCCGGTGGTGATGATGAGCGCGTCGCAGGTCCACAGCTCGTCGTCGTCGCCGACCCACACCTTGAACGGCCGCGCCGACAGGTCGACCTGGTTCACGTCCTCGGTGCGGATGTCCACGCCCTGG
>JAMFST010001459.1 GCA_026225435.1 Labilithrix luteola | reverse complement strand
TGAGGAACACGTTCTCCGGCTTGAGGTCGCGGTGGATGACGCCGAGCGCGTGGGCCGCCTCGAGCGCGTGGAGCATCTGCAGGGTCAGCTCGCAGGCCGTCGGAAGCGGGACGGTGTGATCGCGCTCGAGCAGCGAGGCGAGCGGCTCGCCGTTGAGCAGCTCCATCACCAGGTAGGCCGTGCCGTCGGGCGTCTTGTCGACGTCGGTGACCTGCACCACGTAGGGGCTGCGGATCTGCGCCGCGACGCGGGCCTCCTGGAGAAAGCGCTCTCCGAGGCCGGGGCGACGCGCGAGGTCCGAGTGGAGCACCTTGACCGCGACGCGAACGCCGAGGAGCACGTGCTCGGCCTCGTACACGGTCCCCATCCCACCGTCGCCGATGAGGCGGTCGATGCGGTACTTGCCGCCGAGGACGTCACCGATCTGCACGTCTACGCTCCTATCGGAAGCGTAGCCTCCCGGCGAGCAGGATCGAAACCTCTCGACGGACTCAGGCGGCGCGCGGCAGCTCGGCGGGCGGGTGGAGCAGCTCGTGGACGACGTCGGCGTCCTCGATCGCCGAGAAAATCGGGAGCAAGTGCGCGTCGTGCCCCTCACCGAAGGCCCCCATGACCGCGAGCGCGCGAGCCTGGGGCCCGTCGAGGACGAGGAAGACGTCGTGGAGGAGCCGCTGATTCCCGGCGCGCCCGGCGCGGCGCGAGGCGCGCGTGGTCGGGATGACGTAGGCGATGCGCTGGCGATCGAGGTGCAGCTCCTCGTCTCCGCGCACGATGAGCACGCGCTTGTTGGTGATGAAGTAACGCGTGCGCTTGATCATCCGCAGCGGGCGCAACCAGGCGCGATCGGCGACGCCCACGGCGACGCCGAGGAGCAACAAGGTGCCGAGGCCGCAGGCCACCGCCAGCAACGCGAGGAGCGACGGCGACAGGAGGTGGATGCGCGACAGCTTGAGCAAGCCGGGGACCACCTTGACGATGCTGCGCACGGCGCAAGCGGCGAGAGCCACGGCGAGGAGCGCATTGCCGGTCCGCCGCGTGGTCCAGCGAGACGCGCGCGGCACCGCCGTCCACACCACCCGCTCGTCGTCGTCGAGACGCTGCGCCAGCGGCAGCCGCCTGCCGAGGAACGGACGGCTCGACGGCGTCCCGCGGACCGTCGCCCACAGGCGATCCGGCGCCTCCACGTCCGCGAGCGTGAGGCTCAAGGTGCGGCGCAGCGCTCCGGTCGGGACGGCGCGCACCAGCACCAGGTCCCCCACCCCATCGAGCTTCGGGCTCCAGCGAACCCGGGCGTAGCTGATGGCGTCGCGATCGATGATCCGCCGCAGCCGACCGCGCCGCCAGATGACGTGCCGCTCGGTGACCAGGTATTCGACCTCGCTCCACCAGACGAGCGGCAGGCGCCAGCTCCCGACCGCGAGGATGGCCGACCAGGCGGACAGCGCCACCATCCCGCCGACCGCGCTCCCGAGGGCGAGCCGGGCGACGATGGCGAAGGCGAGCGACACCACCGCGACGACGACGCTCACCAGCGTGACCGCGCGGTACACGTTGGGCACCCGGTGCACCCGAGGGCGCCCCGACCAGAGGATGGTCTCGCCGAAGAGCGTGTCCGCCGCCATGCTGCTCACGTCAGCGTGCGATCCGCGGCACGTCCTGTCCAGGGCGCCGGCACGCGAATGACACGGCGCTGATGTGGGGCGCTCTACGAGATCGTCACGTCCCGTCGCGCGCTTCCGTGGCGATCGCGGTCTGGGAAGGGTTCTTGGTGCCGTCGACCAGGTCGATCCCCAGCTTGGCCGCCAGCTCGAAGATGCGCGGCTCCCGGTAGAACTCGCCGAAGTGGATGCGCACCAGGCCGGCGTTGGCGATGAGGCGGAAGCACCCCCAGCACGGAGACGCGGTCACGTAGATCGCCGCCCCCTCGATGCGCGAGCCGTTGCGGGCGGCCTGCACGATGGCGTTTGCCTCGGCGTGCACGGTGCGGACGCAGTGGCCGTCCTCCATGAGATGCCCCTCCTCGTCGCAGTGGGGCAGGCCGCGGATCGAGCCGTTGTAGCCGGTGGCGAGGATCGACCGATCGCGCACGATGACGGCGCCCACGTGCTTGCGATCGCAGGTGGAGCGGGTGCCGACCTCGCGCGCGATGGCCATGAAGTAGTCGTCCCAGGAAGCGCGGGGCATCCACTCTTCTTATCGCGAATCCGTCGCGAGCCGGTAGCATCGGCGTGTGATGCGGATACGTGGGTCTTCGTCGTTCCCCCTGGCGCTCGCCCTGTCGCTCGCCGCTGGCCCCGCACTGGCCGCTCCCCACGGGCACCACCCGCCGGCCAAGGAGTACCCCGCCGACGTGGACACGGCGGAACAATTGTACGGCAAGCTCGACTACGAGAACGCCAACAAGGTGGCCACACGGGTGCTCGACAAGCACGGGCTGACGCACGACGAGCTGGTGCGCACGCTGCGGGTCCTCGCCATCACCCACGCGGTGCTCGATCGCGGGGAGCTCGCGCGCGACGCCTTCGTCCAGCTGCTCACCTACGCGCCGGACGACACCGTCGACACCAACCTGGGTCCCAAGGTCACCGGGCCGTTCTACGAGGCGCGCGGCTTCTGGCGGTCGCAGAACGGGCGGCCGGGGATCGAGCTCTCGACCACGGTTACCGCTAGTGCGCCGGGACAGCTCAAGGTAACGCTGCGTGACGCGCTCCACGTCACCAAGAAGATCACCGCCGGCTACCGCTGGGGGAGCGAGGGGACCTTCACCGAGGTGAACGTCGATCTGCCCGCGACCCCCGCTCCGGTCAGCGTCAGCGTGCCGGCACCGCCTCCGGCCGTCGCGCGGCTCGACAGCTACGTGCAGGCGCGGGACGACCACGACGACATCATCTTCGAGAGCGGCTCACCGTCCGCACCCAAGAGCACCACCGTCGAAGCGCCTCCGCCGCAGCTGGCGCAGACCACGGTGACGCACGACCAGCAGCACAAAGGGGGCGGCTTCATCGGCTCGGCCCCCTTCTGGATCACCGTCGGCGTGGTGGTCGCCGGCGGCGCCGTCCTCACCTACTTCCTCGCCCGGCCCCACGACCAGAGCGCCCCCACCGACGCGATGATCACGCCCGCGCTCAACTGCGGAACCGGCATCAAGTGCCAGTGACCGGGCTACCGCTGGAGCGTCGCTAACAACCGCCGGAGCAGTGCTGGCTCAAGGCGGTGCAGGTCGTCGTGGGGACGACGACGGCGTCGCTCAGCGGGACGAGGTCGATCGGGACGAGGAGCGAGCCGCCTTCGACCGATTCGACCGTGCAGCCGATGAGCAGGCCCGTGCCGTTGCTGGTGGTGGTGACGAGGAAGGCGCGCACGCCGACCCCCACGGTGATCGGGTCGTCGCCGCTCTGCAGGGCGCAGGCGCTGGTGGAGACGTCGACCAGCGCCGCGGGGAGCGCCTGGCTGCTGCCCACCTGGGCGACGAGGTCCTCGCAGGCGCCGGAGAGATTCGCCGGATCGGCCGCCGTCTCGTCGAACACCTGGATCTGCACCGAGTCGCTGGCGACGGCCGCCTCGGTGGAGGGGAACGTCAAGACGACCGAGGTGGGCGCGATGGCCGCGTCCTTGGCGGAGCACCCGGCCGAGATCGCGAGCACGGCGAGGGTGAAGAGACGGCGCGCGCTCATTCGAGATCCGTCGCTTGCACCCGGCTGACCGGGGGGTTGCTGAACTGGCCGTCCTGCACCTTCCACACGATGTAGTCGGTGATGACGTTGCCGCTGTCGTCGAGATCGCAGTTGCCCGAAGCGCCGTCGTAGTCGATGTCCGTGCCGGCGCGGATGGCGCGCAGAGCATCATCCAGCTGCGCGGGACCGAAGCTCTGGCCGCCGCTCGAGACAGCGTAGAGCGAGTCGCGGATGGCGGTGCCGTTGGTGACACCGCCGGCCTGCTGGATGGCGAGGATCATCAACATGGCGGCGTCGTAGGTGTTGGACACGTACGAGGCGGTGTCCTGCCCGGAGGCGAGCGGAAAGCTCGCCGAATAGAGATCGCGGAAGGCGAGATACTCCGGCGTCGGCGGGGCGCTGTCCGGGCTGGTGCCGAAGACGAGACCGTCGGCGGCGTTGCCCGCGTCGGCGTTGGACGGGTCGAGCTGCGCGTCGGTGAGGAAGCCCTGGTCGAAGACGCCGTCGGAGCCGACGATGAAGAAGTCGTCGGGGACCAGGCCGGTGGTCTGGGCGCGGGCCTTCACCACCTGGCGCACGACGGCGGCGCCGACGTCGTCGTAGGTGAACAGGCCGAGGCACTGGGGGTGGCCGGCGAGCGCCGCGTTGACGGCGGCGGTGTAGTCGGAGACCAGGCTCTCGGCGACCTCGACCTGGATCGGGGGCGTGAGCTGGCCGGCAGCCACCATGTTCGCCGAGACCGAGCTGTACAGCCCTTCCCCGTAGGCGTCCGAGGCGTTGATGATCGCCATGTTCAGGCAGGTCGCGTGGCTCGCCGCGCTGCCGACGCCGGCGTCGACGGTGCCGCTCTTGTTGCTGGCAAAGACGGCGATCGCCTTGCCTTGCAGGTCGTCGGAGGGGACGGTGCGAAAGAGGTAGCGGTCGTGCAAGGGCTGCGCGTCGGCGAGATCGATGGCCGTCGCCGCGGAGGTGATCTCGATGATGTGGCTGGCGGCGAAGACGCCGTTGATGTCGAGCACCTGCTGGCTGGCGATGGGGCCGAGCACGGAGACCACGCCGGCGTCGAGGAGGGCGGCGGCGGTGCCGAGGATCTGCGCGCCTCCGCCGGCGCTGGCGGAGCTGGCGCTCTTGTCGTCGACCACGTCGAACTCCACCGGCCGGCCGAAGAGACCCCCGAGGGCGTTGACCTGCGCCTCGGCGACGCGCACCCCGTTCTGCATGGGGACGGCGAGCGAGGAGAGGTTGCCGCTCAAGCCGAAGGAGACGCCGATGACGATCGGCGTGACGGGGCTGGTGGGCGCCGGGGCGGCGGTGTGGCTGCAGCCGCCACCGGCGAGCGCGAACGACAGCGCGAAGCCACTCGCGAGGAAACCGAGACCCAGCGCCAAAGCCCGTCGTGGCTGCACCGGCCGAGCATACCGCGAGACGTCGCGGAAACGAGCAGTCTTACTCGCCCTCGCCGACCATCATTTGAGACCGAGGCGGCGGCTGACCGTGTCGCCGCTCTTCACCGTGACCTCGTAGGTCTGGTGGATCCCCTGATCGGGGTTGTCGAGGGTCAGCACGTGAGCACCGGCGGAGAGCGCCACGTGCACCAGCGGAGTCGTGCCGAGGACACGCCCCCCCTCGCTCACCTTGGTCCACGGATAGGTGTCGAACGTGAGGAAGCCGCCGCCGCGGGTTTGGCGGGGGCCGGGGGCGGGGGCGCGGGGGGTCCGCGCTTGGGGGGGGGGGGGGGTGGGGGGGCGGGGCGGGGTCGCGAGGCTGGGCGGGATCGCCGGCGCGACGGGCGCGCTGGACG
>JAMFST010001458.1 GCA_026225435.1 Labilithrix luteola | reverse complement strand
GCCAGATATTTGTACAGGCAGATGGCGCTCTTGGTCGCCTTCTCGAAGTCGCCGAGGTCGAGCGACTCGTTCTCGCCGTGGGCGTTGGTGTACGGATCTTCCACGCCGATGAGGAGCGCGGGGACGCCGCCGAGCTGCTCGGCGAAGGGGGCCACGAAGGGGATGGAGGCGCCGCAGCCGATGGCCACCGCCTCACGCCCGTAGCCTTGCTGCAGCGCCTTGAAGGCCGCCTTGAAGGCGCCGTGCTCGGTCGACGTGCCCCAGGGATCGCCCACCGACTCGGCCACGATCGACACCTCGACGCCGAAGGGGGCGACCTTCTTCAGGTGGCGCTCGAGCAGCGCCAGCGTCTTGTTGCCGGTCATGTCGGGGACGATGCGGATGCCGATGCGCGCCCAGGCCTCGTCGACGAGGATGTTGCGGGCATCGGCGCGGCTGCTCGCCTGGATGGCGTTCACCGAGAGCGCCGGCAAGCGCCAGTTGGTCTCGAGCGGGTGGCGCGGCAGACCGAGGACGCGCGCCGAGTCGACGAGCCCCGCCTGCTTGCGCACCTCCGCCTCGCTCAGCGGCAAGCGCGCCAGGCTCTCCTTCTCCGCCTTGGACATCGGGCGGATGTCGTCGAGCATCCCGGGGATGGCGATCTGCCCGTCGTCGTCGACCAGGGTGGCGAGGATCTTCGCCAGCGCCATCGCCGCGTCGGGCACCGGCCCGCCCCACAGGCCGGAGTGCACCGAGCCGTGGAGCGCGCGCACCGTCACGTCGACGGCGACCAGGCCGCGAAGCGAGGTGGTGATCGAGGGGAGCCCGGTGTCGAAGTTGGCGGTGTCGGTGAGGACGATGGCGTCGGCGGCCAGCTCGTTCTTGTGCGCCGCAAGGAAGGGGCCGAGGTGGGCCGAGCCGATCTCCTCCTCCCCCTCGATGAGCACCTTCACGTTGAGCGGCGCACCGCCGGTCGACAGCCATGCGGCGAGCGCGGCGGCGTGCACCACCACGCCAGCCTTGTCGTCCGCCGTCCCCCGACCGAAGAGGCGCCCGTCGCGCACCACCGGCTCGAAGGGATCGCTCTTCCACTTGTCCCGATCGCCCGCCGGTTGCACGTCGTGGTGCGCGTAGAGCAGCACCGTGGGCGCGCCGGCCGGCGCGTGCAGCCACTCGCCGTAGACGTACGGATGGACACCCGGCTCCTCGATGAGGCGCACCTTCTCGAAGCCGCTCTTCTTCAGGAGCGCGGAGGTCGCGTGGGCGCTGTCCACCACCCGCTCGGGGGCGAACCCGGCGAAGGACACGCTGGGCACACGCACCAGGTCGCACAGCTCTTCCTGATGCTGCTGCTTCTTCGATTCGTAGGCGGCGAGCGCGGCGTCGAGCGTCATGGGCAGATCTTCTCTCCGATCTCCCGTCCGGCGTCGAGTGCCCCGGCGTACCCTGGGCGACCTTCGCGATGAAGAAGATCATCCTCGGGGACAACGCCCAGGTCCTGCCGACCTTGCCGGAGGCGTTCGCGCGGCTGATCTACATCGACCCGCCGTTCAACACCGGCAAGGTGCAGAAGCGCGGCCGCATCAAGGTGAAGGCGGTCAGCGGGGAGAGCCCGGGTCCGGGCGATCGCACCGGCTTCGGCAGCCGGCGCTACGACACGGAGAAGGTGGAGAGCGGCTCGTACGAGGACGACTTCGACGACTTCGAAGCGTTCCTCCTCCCGCGCCTCGAGGCCTCGCTGCGCGGCTTGACCAAGGACGGCTCGCTCTTCGTGCACCTCGACGCGCGCGAGGTGCACCACGTGAAGGTGGCGCTCGACAAGCTCCTCGGCCGGCGCCGCTTCCTCAACGAGATCATCTGGGCCTACGACTACGGCGGCCGCCCCAAGAACCGCTGGCCGAACAAGCACGACACCATCCTCTGGTACGCGCTCGACCCCGAGAGCTACGTCTTCGATTACGCCGAGATCGACCGCATCCCGTACATGGCGCCGGATCTCGTCGGGCAGGAGAAGGCCGAGCGCGGCAAGACGCCCACCGACGTGTGGTGGCACACCATCGTCCCGACGAATGGTCGCGAGAAGACCGG
>JAMFST010000174.1 GCA_026225435.1 Labilithrix luteola | reverse complement strand
GGCACTTCGGCTGGGGGGTCGTGGTGAAGGACGGGCTGCGTCTTTCGCACGTGGCCCACGGCGTCATCGACACGGACACGGACGCGCCGATCTGCGATCGCCTGGTGGAGATCGAGCGCGAGCTGGAGATCGTGGTGCGCGAGCACCTGCCGACGGCGGCCAGCGTGGAGTCGCTGTTCTTCCACAAGGACGCGCAGGCGGCGGCGAAGCTGGGGCACGCGCGCGGCGTGGCGCTGCTGGTGTGCGCGCGCGCCGGGTTGAAGGTCGCCGAGTACCCGCCGGCGCGGGTGAAGCTGACCGTCACCGGTGGTGGGCGCGCCGACAAGAACCAGGTCGCGCAGATGATCCGGGTGCTCCTGGGCCTCGCGTCCGCGCCTCGCTCGGACGCAGCCGACGCGCTCGCGCTCGCGGTGACGCACCTCCAGCGCGCGCACCTGGAGACCCGAGCCCATTTTCCCGTGGCGCCTCCGAGCGGTGGAGCTCGGATCAGTGGCGGCGGGCCGACGCCGCTGGCCGCGATGATCAAGGCGGCGGAGGCGGCGTCGCGGAAGAAAGCGCGCCCGGCCACGGTCGTGCGGGCCGTCGTCCTCTCGCGCCCGCGTCCGCTTGGGTCGAAGCCACAGCAATAGTTCGGGACGGGTGTCCGTCTTAGAGCTATGCATCGCGCCATGCGCCCCCTTCGCCGGCCGAGCTGGCCTCGTGAATCACAAGGCAGGCCCTCCCGATGGTCGGTCGCGCCCACGTCCGCCGCGCTCGTCCTCGGTCTCGCCGCCGGTCTGGCTGTCCTCGGCGCCCCCCGCTACGCCGACGCCGATCCGCCCGCAGCCACTCCGGCCGCGGCCCCTGCCCCGATCGGCAACGGCGCCGCGCCCGCGCCGCAGTCGCAGACCGACGTGCTCGTCGGCAAGGTGCAAGGCTTCTACGACAAGTCGACCTCCTTCCAGAGCCCCTTCAACCAGGAGTTCTGGGTGAAGGCGTACAACCAGAAGAAGACCTCGCGCGGCACCGTCGTCTTCCAGAAGCCCGGCAAGATGCAGTGGGTCTACGACGACCCGAAGGACAACCGCATCGTCTCCGACGGCTCCACGCTCCGCGTGTACGAAGCTGCAAACAAGCAAATGTACGAGCAGCAGGTGGACAAGTCGCAGTACCCGGCGGCGCTCTCCTTCCTCACCGGCCAAGGCAAGCTGACCGACCACTTCGATTTCCAGATGTTCCCCGGCGAGTCGATGAACTTCCCCGGCGGCAGCGTGCTCGTGGGCAACCCGAAGACGCCGACGGCCGCCTACCAGAAGGTCCTCTTCTACGTGGACAACGCCACCAGCCAGGTGCGCCGGGTGATGATCCTCGACGGCCAGGGGAACCGGAACCGCTTCGATTTCCTCGACCCCAAGGTCAACCAGCCGGTCAAGCCGGAGCAGTTCCGCTTCGATCCGCCGCCGGGCACGGCGATCATCCATCCGTGAGAGATCCGCATCGCCGCAGCCTCACCCACGTGGGCGGTCCCGTGCAGACCGACGGGGACGAGGAGCTCGCCCGAGGCCTGGCCGAGGCGCTCGACGTCAGCTCGTCGCGCGACGACGAGGACGCTGCCCGCGCCCACGTCCACGGCTTCCACGCCTACCCGGCGCGCATGCACCCGTGGACCGCGTCGAGGCTGGTGCAGCTGGTGGCGGAGCG
Organism: Labilithrix luteola; assembly: GCA_026225435.1. Taxonomy (GTDB): domain Bacteria; phylum Myxococcota_A; class Polyangia; order Polyangiales; family Polyangiaceae; genus JAMFST01. The sequence goes on along the minus strand of JAMFST010000174.1, from coordinate 2,090 downwards.
GAACGCCGTGGTGCTCGACCCCTTCTGCGGCTCGGGCACCGTCGTCGCCGAGGCGATGATCGCCGGTCGCGAGGCGGCCGGGAGCGATCTCAACCCGATCGCCCTCGAGCTCACCACGGTGAAGACGCGCCCCCGCAGTGACGAGGAGCTCGAGGACCTGGTCGCCCGCGCCCGCGAGATCGCCGCCAACGGAGACACCCGCCGCAAGGAGCGCGCGGGCGCGACGAGGCGCTACCCCGAGGACGACGTCGCCCTCTTCGATCCGCACGTCCTGCTCGAGCTCGACTCGATCCGCAGCGGAATCCAGCAGCTGCCCGAGGCGGATCCGGCCAAGACCGACCTGCGCATCGTGCTCTCGGCGCTCCTGGTGAAGGTGAGCAAGAAGAGCAGCGACAGCGGCGACGCCTTCACCCCGAACGCCACCAAGCGCCTCGCGGCCGGCTACACATTGAAGCTCTTCGTGAAGAAGACCGAGGAGCTGGCGGCGCGCCTGCAGGAGTTCACGCGCCTGGTGCCGGTGGACGCTCTCTTGCCACGCCTCGCCACCGACGACGCCACCAAGCTGCGCACCGTGCCCGGGGGGCGGGTCGACGCCATCGTCACCTCTCCCCCCTACGCGGCGACCTACGACTACCTGGCGCACCACGCGCTGCGATCGCGCTGGCTCGATCTGCGCACCGAGGTCTTCGCCGAGCGCGAGCTGGGCGCGCGCCGTCACTACCGCGCGCTCACCTCCGGCGAAGCGTCCGACGCCTGGGACGCCGAGCTCGACGCCTTCTTCCGCGCCGCGCACCGCGTGCTCACGCCGAGCGGCCTGATGGTCCTGATCCTCGCCGACTCGGCGGTCCAGGGGAAGCCGCTGCGGGTCGACGACGCCGTCGCGCGCGTCGCCGCCCGGACCGGGTTCATCCCGCTGGCCAAGGCCTCGCAGGACCGCCCGCACTTCCACCCTCCGACCGAGGCGGCCTTCCGCGACCGCCCCCGCCAGGAGCACGCGCTCCTCCTCGAGCGCGGCTAGAGGCCGACCTCTCAGGGGATCACTTTCGCCTCGCGCAGCTTGGTGAAGAGGTCGAAGAAGCTGTCGTCGGTCGCCTGGTAGTCGAGGAAGCCGAGCTTGCGGCTCTTGGAGATGTCGGTGACGACCTCGATCGGCCGGCCGAGATCGGCGTCGGTGTGCCAGGCGGAGGCGAGCTTGCCGAGGTCCGCCTCCAGCAGCCCGCGCTTCTCGGCCAGCGTCTTCCACGCCGCCGCCGCCGCGTTCACCAGCTGCTTCTCGAGCGGCACGCCGTCCCGGCCGCCGTAGAGCGGCGCCGGCTCGAGGCCGAACCACTGGGCGATCCGCCCCCACATCCAGCTCCAGCGAAAGACGTCGCCGTTGACCACGTTGAACGCCTGGTTGCGCGCCGCCGGCGTGGTCGCCGCCCATTCGAGCTGCGAGGCGAGCAGCCGCGCGTCGGTCATGTCGGTCAGGCTGTTCCACTGCACCGCCGAGCCGGGGAAGACGAACGGCCAGGCGAGCTCGCGGCACAAGGACGCGTACACCGCGAGCGTCACGCCCATGTTCATCGCGTTACTCCCCTGGTGTCCGGCATAGCCGATGATGGTGTGCGGCCGGTGCACGCTCCAGCCGAAGCTCGCCGAGCTAGAGCGCGCGGCGGCGTACATTTCATCCTCCTGCGCGTAGTAGAAGTTGTCGACGTCGAGCCGCGGCTGGCTCTCGCGGAACGGCGTCGCCGGCAAGGTCCCCTTCCCGTACGACTCGAACGGCCCGAGGTAGTGCTTCAACCCGGTCACCAAGGCCACGTGCTCCACCGTCTTGCTGGGAGCGACCGCCGCGAGCAGGTTCTTCACCATCGCGCCGTTGACCCGGATGTTCTCCTTCTCGCTGTCCTGCCGCAGCCAGGTGGCGAGGAACACGTGCGTGGGCTGCACCTCGGCGAGGCGCGCGCCGAGCGTCGCGGCGTCCTGCAGATCCGCGGCGATCGGCTCGAGCCCCGGCAGATCGGTCGCCGGGCGACGGGCGAGGCCGTGAACGGTCCAGCCGTGCGCCAGCAAGCGCGACGCGAGGTTGCGACCGACGATTCCACTGC
>JAMFST010000173.1 GCA_026225435.1 Labilithrix luteola | reverse complement strand
TCGCCATGCTTCAGGGTAGCGCAGTTGGCGGCGTCCAGTCACTCGCGCCCGGAGAGCGTTCCCTTCGCCGCGCCGACCGGCAGGATCGTCGGGTAGAACTGCGCGAACGTCGAATCGAGCGCGCCGTGGTCGTGGTGGCAGTCGTAGCAGTCGGCCTTCGGGCCGAAGGCGCTCGTCGGCTGCCGATCGTCGAAGGAATAGAAGCCCCAGCCGTCCGGATAGGTCGACGCAGGGAAGCGTGCCGCGTCCTTCACGTGGACCTCGAGCCCGATGACGTCGCCGTTCTGGAAGGCCCCCTTGTGGACGATCGATCCGTGATCGGCGCCGGAGCGCTGCTCGAGGACCAAGGTGGTGCCTTCGGGCCAGTGACCGGTCTCGAGGAAGCGGGCGTACGACGGCGGGTCGACGAAGACGTTGTCGAACACCGAGGTAGTGCGGGTCGGCGCGTCCTTGCGGTAGCTCATGTCGATGCCGCTGGTGAGGTAGACCCAGGATCGATAGCCGGCTGGCAGGACCAGCTTCCCCGCCGGATCGTAGCTCGTGCTCGGAGTCGCGGCCGGCCGCTGGCACGAGGCCGCGAGCACCGCGAGCACCGCGCCGATCCACACCGTTGCCCTCACGGCGCCACCGCGTTCTCGAGCGCGAAGCGAGCTCGGTACGTCCGCGGACCGAGACCGAAGCGACGGCGGAAGGCGCGGCGGAATCCGTCCGCCGAGCGGAAGCCGACCGAGCCGGCCACCTCGTCGATGTGCAGCGACGGTTGCTCGAGTCGCCGGCGCGCCTCGTCGAGCCGGAGCCCTTCGACCCAGCTCGTCGGCGAGCAGCCGAACATCTCCTGGAAGCGACGGCGGAACTGGCGCTCTCCCAGCGCGACCTCGGCGGCGAGCCGGTCGACCGGCAAGCTCTCGTGCAGGTGCGCGTGGGCGAAGGTGGCGAGGTCGGAGAAGCCGTCGGCCGCCTGCTCCTGGAAGCGCAGCGGCTCGGAGTACTGCGTCTGGCCGCCGCAGCGACGCATGTACACCACGAGATCGCGCGCGGCGGCCAGCGCGATCCGCGGACCCTGATCTTCCTCGATGAGCGCGAGCGCCAGATCGATCCCCGCGGTCACGCCGGCCGAGGTGTACACCTGCCCGTCGCGGAGGAAGACGGCGTTGTCGTCGACGCGCAGGCGGGGAAAGCGCGCGGCGATGTCGCGGGTGAACTTCCAGTGGGTGGTGACGCGGCGGCCGTCGAGGAGCCCGGTCGGCGCGAGGCCGTAGATGCCGGTGCAGACGCTGACGAGGCGGCGGACCGAGCCGGCCTGCGCGCGAACGAGCGCGGCCATCGCGCTGGCGACGCCGGGTAACCGGAGCCCTTCGCCGCCGGGGATGATGAGCGTGTCGAGCGGCGGAGCGTCGGCGAGCAGCGCGTCGGCCTGGAGGCGCAGACCGGACTCGCTACGAAAGCTGAGCGCCGAGGCGCCGAGGACGACCACCTGGTAGCCGCCAGCGCTGGTGAAGGCTTCGGCGGGGCCCGCGATGTCGAGGGCGTTCACCCGGTCGTAACCGACGAAGCCGATCGCGCGGCGTGAGGCGGGAGCTGCGGAGCGCGCACGAGTCATGGAGCCGACGGTAATCGCGCTCGAGCCACCGCGGCGGACATCTCTCCGACCGATCCGGTCATCCGCCGCGCCTGGGAGCTGGCGAGCAAGCTCGGCTGCCCTCCACCTACGAGGCCGAGTACCTCGCGCTCACCCAGCTGCAAGCGGACGCCTTCGTCACCAGCGATACGGCGCTCGCGCGCAAGGTCCGTGGCGTGGTGACCATCGCGCCCATCGCCCACCTGAGGAATCGCCTGAAGCGCTGAGTCCGCCGTGTGGAGCGGTTTCCGGTGGTAGCGTTACCGACGAGATGACGGTCGACGCTCTTTTGCCACTCGAGCAGGCGGCCGAGGAAGCGCTGCGCAGCTCCGAGGAGCTGTTCCATCATCTCGTCGAGGCGGTGACCGACTTCGCCATCTACCGCCTCGATGCGAGCGGCCACGTCCTCACCTGGAACGCCGGCGCTCGCGCCATCAAGGGTTACTCCGCCGAGGAGGTCATCGGCCGCCACGTCTCGCTGTTCTACCCGGCGGAGGACGTCGCTTCCGGGAAGGTCGAGCGCATCCTTGCCACCGTTCGTCGCGAAGGTCGCTTCGAGGAAGAAGCCATCCGCGTCCGCAAGAACGGCGAGCGCTTTCCCGCCAACGTGGTCATCACGGCGCTGCGCGATCCGCGGGGCGAGGTCGTCGGCTTCGCCAAGGTCACCCGCGATCTCACCGAGAAGCGCCGCGCCGAGGCGGAGCGTCTGCGCAGCGAGGAGCGCTTTCGCCTGCTGGTGGACGCGGTCAGCGACTACGCGATCTACATGCTCGACCCCGAGGGGCGGGTCACCACGTGGAACTCGGGCGCCGAGCGGCTCAAGGGGTACCGCGCCGCCGAGATCATCGGCCGCCCGTTCTCGGTCTTCTTCTCCGCGGAGGACGTGCAGGCTGGCCGCCCGAGCGCCGAGCTGGAGGCCGCGCGCGACCACGGGCACTTCGAGGGCGAGGGGGATCGCCTGCGCCAGGACGGCTCGCGCTTCCGCGCGCACGTGACGCTCACCCCCATCCGCGACGAGGCCGGTGTCCTCAGCGGCTTCGCCAAGATCACCCGCGACCTGACGAGCGAACGAGAAGCGGACGACACGCGCCGCAAGTTCATCGAAGAGCAGGCCGCGCGCACGGCAGCCGAGGCCGTGGCTCATCGCGCCGACGAGGCCAACCGCATCAAGGACGAGTTCCTCGCCACCGTGTCTCACGAGCTGCGCACGCCGCTCAACGCCATGGTCGGCTGGCTCAAGATCCTCGAGCGGCAGACGCTCCCCCCGGGCGCCGTGCGCGCGCTCGCCACCGTGCAGCGCAACGCGCAGGCGCAGACCCGCATCGTCGACGACATCCTCGACGTGTCTCGCATCATCAACGGCAAGCTGCGCATCGAGCCCGCCGCGATGAACCTCGTCACCGTGGTGCGCGAGGCGATGGACGTGGTTCGACCGTCGGCGCTCGCCCGTCGGCTCACCCTCGATCTCGAAGCGGCCGACGACGTGCCGCTGGTTGGCGACGCGGAGCGGCTTCGTCAGGTGGTGTGGAACCTCCTGTCGAACGCCGTCAAGTTCACCGACACGGGCACCGTATCCATCCGCGTCTTGTCCACCGACCATCGCATCGAGCTGCGCGTGACGGACACCGGTCGAGGGATCGAGCCCGCCTTTCTCCCGTTCGTCTTCGATCGCTTCCAGCAGGCCGACACCTCGATCACCCGGCGGGTGGGCGGCCTCGGTCTCGGGCTCGCGCTGGTCCGCCACATCGTGGAGCTCCACGGCGGATCGGTCAGCGTCGAGAGCGGAGGGAAAGGCCTGGGGTCCACGTTCGGCATGTCGCTCCCCCGGGGAGCGGCCAGCGTGCAGGCGGCGCGCGACGAGAAGGAACCGGAAGCGCCACCCATGCCGGCGCCTGATCCGAGCGGCGAGATCGCCTTCGATCTGACCGGCCTTCGCCTCGTCGCGGTCGACGACGAGATCGACGCGCGCGAGCTCATGTTCGAGGTGCTCAGCGGCGCGGGCGCGTCGGTACGCACGGCGGGATCGGCCGCAGAGGCGATGGCCCTCGTGAAGGACTTCCGCCCCCACGCCATCGTGAGCGACATCGGCATGGCCGACGAGGACGGCTACAGCCTGATGCGCCGCATCCGCGAGCTCCCCGAGTCCGAAGGCGGCCGCGCCCCGTCCATCGCCGTCACCGCGTACACCCGCCGCGAAGACCGGGTGAAGGCGCTGACCGCGGGCTACACCGGGTTCATGGCCAAGCCGGTGGATCCGGAGGAGCTGGTCGCGGCCGTCGCCGGGCTGGTGTCCGCGTCGCGCTGAAGCCGGGACGAGCCGCGTCAGGAAGCGCCGTCGACAAGCTCCGGGTGGTACGTCGCCTGCAGCAGTGACTCGGAATGTCCGGCGAGGATTCCGCGACGACGGAAGCGGCGGATCAACGAGCTCTTCTCGCTGACGAAGAGCTCGAAGCTCATCGCTCGCCAGCGAACCTCGAGCACGTGGCACGAGTCGTCCTCGACCAGCTCCCAGCCCTTCCAGTGCGGTTCGGGCGTGCTCTTGATCGTCTCCCCGGCGAAGTGCGACGCATAGAAAAGCGGCGGGACGACGACAGTGGTGAGGAAGGTGCACCCCGCGCCGATGCCGAGGACGTCGGTGAGCGTCGCGGGTAGCCCATCGAGACCGCGCGCGCGGCGAACCTCACCGTCCACGTCCGCGAGGAGGTCGATGTTGATCTTCACCCCCTCGGTTGCGTAGCGAAAACGGAGACCGGTCTCGCGCGAGAACTCGGTGCGGAACGTGGAGCAGAGTGGCTTCTCGTCACCGTCGATGCGGTGCGTGCCGTGATCCCGGTAGCTGTCGGCGCGCTCGTAGCGTCGCGCCATTCGCTCCAGGATCGCGCGCGGGTTCACAGCTTCAGCGCCTTGGCGTCCGCGTTCGTCGGGGCCAGGCGCAGCGCCTCGTCGCGGTGCTTCTTCGCCTCCCCGACGTTATGTGCAATC
>JAMFST010001457.1 GCA_026225435.1 Labilithrix luteola | reverse complement strand
AGCTCCTTGCCCACGCCGGTCTCGCCCGTGATCAGCACCGGTGCGCTCGACGCCGCCGCCCGACCGATCAGCTTCCAGATCCCCAGCATCGAGGCGCTGGTCCCCACCAGCGTCCCCTGCCGCTCGTGCGCCGGCGGAAGGACGGCGACCGTCGCGTCGGGGCTCCCCAGGTTCTGCACCAGCCGGCGCTGCTTCACGGCGCGCTCGACGGTCGCCAGCAGCAGCGGCAGGTCGAACGGCTTGGTGAGGTAGTCGAAGGCGCCGTCGCGCATGGCGCGGATGGTGCGCTCGCTGTCGCCATAGGCCGTCGCCACGATCACCGGCACGTCGCGGTGGCCACCGCGGCGGATCTCCTCGAGGAGATCGAGCCCGTCGCCGTCCTTGAGGCGGATGTCGAGGAGGATGCAGTCGGCGGTCGCCACCAGCGGGCGCGCCTGGCCGATGCCGGCGGCGGGACGCGCGCGGTAGCCGAGCGTCTCGATGGCGTGGACCAGCCCCTCGCGCAGCCCGGGCTCGTCCTCGACGATGAGGACCTCCGGGGTCTCCGCTGGCGCGGGCGTCGAGCTCACTGCGCGGCCTCGTCGTTCACGTCACGGCTCGGCTGCGCGTTGCGATCCGACTGCGGGATCGGCCCGCCCAGGGTGAGCACGAAGTGAGTCCGCTCTGCCGCGCGCAGGTAGACGAGATCGCCGCCGTGCGACTGGGCGATGGAGCGCGAGAGCGCCAGCCCGAGACCGCTGCCGTCCGCCTTGGTGGTGAAGAACGGCTCGAAGAGCTCGGACACTCGCCCCGCGGGCACGCCGGTCCCCACGTCCTCCACGTCGATCTCCGCGTGCCCCGCCTGCCCACCGCCCGTCACCCTCACCAGCACGCGCGCTCCTCGAGGCGAAGCCTCCACCGCATTGCGGAACAGATTGTCGATCGCGCGGGCGACGGCGTCTTGCTCGAACTCGGCCTGCGCGTCCCCTTCCACCACGATCTCGATGCTCCGCTCGCGCGCCCAGGGGGAGAGCGCTTCGCTCCGCGCGCGCGCCAGCTCTCCCAGCGAGGCGCCCGTCTTCGGTCCCGAGGCTCCGCCGGCGACGACCAGCAGATCGGCGACCAGCCGATCGAGGCGGGCGATCTCCGACGACGCGTGGGCGATGGCCTGCTCGGCGGCGGGCGGCAAGCGGTTGGCTCCGGCCGCGGCACCGTTCACGTTGCGCGCCGAGCGAGCGCTGTCGACCACCGCCAGATCGAGGCGCAGCTTGATCGAGGCGAGCGGGTTGCGCACCTCGTGGGCCACGCCGGCGACCACGCGACCGAGCGCGGTGAGCCGATCTTGCCGCGCGAGCTCGCGCCCGAGACGCGCCTCCTCGCGACGCGCCCTTTGCAGTCGTTCGGCCAGCTGGGCGATGCCGTCGGCGACGTTGGACAGCTCGCGCACCTCCGGCCGGGGGATCGGCGCGTCGAGATCCGACCCCAGCTCGCGGAGCGACCGGTTGATCGACCGCGTCCCCCGCACCATGATCCCGGCGAGGTGCAGGGCGCTGAGGACGAGAAGCGCGGTCACCACCGCGAGGCCGACCAGCACCTGCTGCATGAAGTGGATGGTCTCGTTGGGCCGCACCAGGTACGCCGCCCAGGCGACGGTCCCGGGCTCGGCGACCCGGCGCGCGCCGATGATCAGCCGGGCGTCGCCGAGGACGAACTCCTCGACCTTGGCGGAGGCGT
>JAMFST010001456.1 GCA_026225435.1 Labilithrix luteola | reverse complement strand
TCAGAGGCGCGAGATCAGCGAAGAAACCACAGCAAAGCGAGGCCGACAATGACGCAATACACGCCGAAGATCGCCAGCCCGCGGCGCTCGAGATAGCGGAGAAACGCGCTGATCACGGCCCAGGCGACGAAGAAGCTGATGACCAGGCCGACGACGAGGCTGACCGCGCCCACGCCGGCGACGAGCTCGTGGCGCGAGCTCCATCCCTCGAACACCGTCGCGGCGCCGAGCGAGGGGAGCGCGAGGAGGAACGAGAACTCCGCCGCGGTGCCGGTGGACAGCCCGGTGAGCTCGCCCGTGAGGATGGTGCACATGGCGCGGGAAGAGCCAGGAAAGAGCGAGACGCACTGACCGAGACCGATGAGCGCGGCCCGCTGCCAGGTGACGGCGTCGAGCCCTTCCTCCCCCTTGCGGCCGCGACGGAGCCGCTCCACCGCGACCATCACCACGCCGCCGACGACGAGCGCGATGGCCACCGGGAACATGCCGAAGAGGTGCGCCTTGATGGCCTTGTGGAAGAGCAGGCCGAGGACGGCGACGGGCACGAAGGCGATGAGCAGGTTCAGCGCGAGCTTGATCGCGCGGGGGTCGCGGGCGAAGAGACCGGCGATGCGCTCGCCGAGGAGGCGGCGGTAGTGGACCACCACCGCCAGCAGCGCGCCGAGCTGGATGACGATCTCGAACGCCTTGCTGCCAGCCGGCGGGTTGTCGCCGAAGAGGAGCGCGTCGGCGACGATGAGGTGACCGGTCGAGGAGACCGGCAAGAACTCGGTCAGCCCCTCGACGACGCCGAGGATGGCAGCGATGAAGGGCGGCATGAGCGCCTCTCTACACGTAATACCGGCGCATGGACACGTTCATGAGCAGCCCTATGCCCATGAGGATGGTGAGCACGCTGGAGCCGCCCGACGAGAAGAGCGGGAGCGTCACGCCGACCACCGGGAGGATGCCGGTGACCATGCCGAGGTTGAAGAAGGCGTGCCAGAAGATGATGCTGCCGACGCCGACCGCGATGACCGCGCCGAAGCGATCCTTGGCCGTGGCGGCGATGCGCAGCGCCCACAGGACGAGGAAGCCGTAGAGCGCGACCAGCACGAGGCAACCGGCGAAGCCCCAGTCCTCGGCGAAGACGGCGAAGGGGAAGTCGGAGTGCTGGTCGGGGAGGAAGTTGAACTGGTTCTGCGTCCCCTTCATGAACCCCTGGCCGGTCCAGCCGCCGTTGCCGATGGCGATGCGCGCGTTGTGGGCGTGCCAGTTGGAGCCGAGGATGTTCGCCTCCGGGTTCAGGAACGAGGTGACCCGCTGCTTCTGGTAGTCCTTGAGCAGGTAGCTCCACGTCACCGGCAGACCGACGGCGCTGACCACGACGATCCAGGCGAGCGTCTTCTTCTGGATGCGCATGAGCGCGCAGATGCTGAGGAAGCTGAGGCCGAGAATGAGCCCGGTGCCGAGGTCCGGCTGCTTCATGACGAGCGCCATCGGCAACCCGGCGAGCAGCGCTGGGACGACCAGATCCTTCAGCTTTCGCCCCTCGGCGCGGGGGTCGTCATGGAGGTACTTGGCGAGAGCGATGACCAAGAAGAGCTTCATGAATTCGCTTGGTTGGAAGCTGAAGCTCCCGATGGAAATCCAGCGTGAGCTGCCGCGGATGTCCTTGCCGAGGACGAACACCAGCATGAGCAGGACGATGCCGACGGCGTAGAGCGCGTAGCCGAGGCGCTCGTAGTGGCGGTAGTCGATGGCGGCGACGACGCTGGCGAGGATGCCGCCGAGCACCAGCCAGTACACCTGCTGGATGTACAGCTCGGAGAGGGCGGCGCGGGCGACGCTGGTGGCCGAGTAGAGGTTCACCACGCCGACGACCGCGAGGATGGCGGCGACGAGGAAGAGCACCCAGTCGAAGTGATCGCGCGCGCGGCCGAAGAGGCGCGGCGAGCCGAAGCGCGAGCCGGCCATCATCATGGGTGGTTTCCCGGCTTGGGGTTCTCGGGGATCGGCTTGCTGTTCTTCGGCTCCGGCTTGCCCGCGCGCACCGCCTGGAGGCGGGCGTACTCGCGGATCACCTCGACGGCGAGCGGGGCTGCGACCTTGGGACCGGCGCCGCCGTGCTCCACCATGACGACGACGGAGATCTCCGGGTTCTTCGCCGGGTAGTACGAGGCGAACCAGGCGTGGTTCTGCGCGTTGTACCAGGCCATCTTCGCCGAGGTTCCCTCCTTGGCGACATAGCCGGTCTGCGCCGTGCCGGTCTTGCCGGAGATCTCGAGCGACGGATCGCGGACGGCGTAGGCGGTGCCCGCGTGCGTGCCGCCGTCATTGACCACGCCGTAGAGGCCGTCCTGCACGCGCGCGAGGTTGGCCGGGTTGACCTCCACCTGGTGGCGCATGCGCGGCGGGAACTCCTGCACGACCGATCCGTCGCTGGTCTCGACGGCGCGCACCAGCTCGGGCATCCACAGCTGGCCGCCGTTGCCGATGGCCGCGTAGGCGAGGGCGAGCTGCAGCGGGGTGACGAGCGTGTCGCCCTCGCCGATGGCGGTGTTGAGGGTGAAGCCGATGCGGAACTGCCCCTTGTAGCGGAGTGCGTACCAGGCGCGGTTGGGGATGCGGCCGGCGGTCTCCGGGTTGACCCCCAGGCCGGTCTTCTCGCCGAGGCCGAACTGGCCGGCGATGCGCGAGATGTCATCGAGCATGCCCGGCTGCATGGCCAGCTTGAAGAAGTAGCTGTTGCAGCTCTGGGCGATGGCCTCGTGCATGTTCACGCGGCCGTGCACGTGGGTGCAGTGGAAGATGCGGCGGCCGAAGATGACGTAGCCGTCGCAGCGCTCGTGGTCGTCGGGGTCGACGATCTTGTTCTCCAGGGCGGCGAGCGCGCTGAAGGCCTTGAAGGTGGAGCCGGGCTGGAATGCGCCGCTCATGGTCTTGTCGAGCATGGGGCGGAGCGGATCTTCGTACATCTTGCCGAACTGCTCGCGGACGCGCGCCTTGCCGGCGCCGCCGGACAGGTCGTTCGGGTCGAAGTCGGGCTTCGAATAGAGCGACAGCAGGCGACCGGTGCGCGCCTCGGTGACCACGACCGCGCCGGCGGCGTGCGCCCGCATGATCTTCTCGATCGCCTGTTCGAGCTCGATGTCGATGGTGAGGCGCAGATCGCGGCCGGCGATGGGGTCTTGCCGGCGCGGGGAGCCGCCCGATTGCGGGCCGTCGAGGAGACGATCGGCCTCGGGGCCGGTGCGGTAGCGGCCGCGCGCGTCGACGATGCGCTTCTCCCAGCCGCGCTGGCCGCGGAGCTGGCTCTCCCAGGAGCGCTCGACGCCGGTGGCGCCGAGGCTGTCTCCCGGCTCGTAGCCGAGGGGGTTGAGCTTCTGGCGATCCTCGGCCGAGAGCTCGGGAGCGCCGGGAAGGGGATCCTCGGCCGGGCGGAACTTGGCGAGGGTGTCGGCGTCGATCTCGGCGACGTAGCCGAGGAGGTGCGCGCCGAGGTTCTTGTACGGGTAGTAGCGGACGGGCGAGCCGACGATGTCCGCGCCGGCGAGCTCCGCCTGGTGCTGCTTCACCTCGGCGACGATGTCGCGCGGGAGGTCCTCGCGCACCAGGACCGGGCGCCAGCACGGCGAGTGGTCGTCGTCGTACTCGCAGGCGGCGCGCATCTTCGCCTCGAGCTGGGTGCGCTCGTCGGGGTTGAGCCGCAGGGTCTCCACGATCTTGCCGAAGCTGTCCGGCTCGCTCTCGACGTCGTTGCGGCGCTTGGGGCGCGCGCTGGGCATCGCGCGGCCAGGGATGACGTAGACGTTGTAGGCCGGGCGGCTCGACGCGAGGATCTTGCCGAAGGAGTCGCGGATGACGCCGCGGGTGGTGGCGACGGAGACGCGCTTGACGATGTTCTCGTGGGCGATGGCCGCGTAGTCGGCGCCGCTGACGACCTGCAGCTGGAAGAGGCGCACGCAGACCGCGCAGAAGGCGAGGAAGGCGCCCAGCGCCATCCACTTGTACCTCCGGCGGAACTCCCCGACGTCGGGGCGCGATACGAGCAGCTCGCCCATGCGTCGGCCGCTTACGCTCGACCGCCCCCGGCGTCCATGCGGGCGCCGGAGCTGGTCGCGTTGTGGAGCCATTCGGCGCCACGGAAGACGAGGGGAGCGATGGCCGCGGTCGCCAGGACGTGCGGCAGGACCATGGGGTAGAGCTGGCGGGGAACCCAGGGGTTGCCGCCGAAGATGGCCACCAGGACGAGGAGCATGATGTCCTGGACCAGGGTGAACCCGAGCACGAGGACGACCTGCATCATCGTGGTCTGCGCGGCGAGCCGGACGCTCGCGGCGCGGGCCATGGCGAAGAGCGCGACGTAGGTGAAGGTATAGAGGCCGACCGGGGCGACGCCGACGAGGTCGGTCGCGTAGCCGAGGAGGAAGGCGACGCCGGCACCGCGCGCCAGCGAGTACTCGTGCACGCCCATGAAGATGATGAGCGGCAGCACGATCGACGGGACCAGCCCGGGGACGTGAACCCAGCCGAGGACGCGGAAGGTGTTCGCCTGGAGGAGCAGGAGGACGAGCCCCGCGAGGAAGAAGGCCGTGTTCCTCATGAGGTCGGCGCGCTCACTTGCTCGCCCGCGCGGTGGTCTTCGGCGGGGCCGCCTCAGTCTCGTCGCCCGGTGGGGTCACCATGACGAGCACGTCGTCGAGGCGGGAGAAGTTCACCGTGGGGACCGCCTCGACGTCCTGGGCGCGTCCGAGCTCGCGCTTGAGGACCTTGGTGACGCGGGCGACCGGGAGGCCACGGGGGAACCACTTGCCCTTGCCGCTGGTGATGAAGAGGTCGCCGACCTCCACCTCGTCGCGGGCGTCGACCTCCTCGACCTTGCAGGCGTAGCGGGCCGGGTCGCCGGTGCCGCGGACGAAGCCGCGCGCGTGGGTGCGCTCGTCCTCGACGTCGACGGTGAAGGCGGCGTCGACGGCGAGCTGGACGTCGACCGCGTCGCCGGCGACGTGCATGACCGAGCCGACGACGCCGTCGGGGGAGATGACCGGCATTGCACGCGGACGTCGCGCGAGCCGCGGTCGAGGACCAGGCG
>JAMFST010001455.1 GCA_026225435.1 Labilithrix luteola | reverse complement strand
TCGCAAGCGCTCGCGCAGGAGATCGCCACCAGCTCGTCAGGAGGGAGCGGCGCGCGGCTCACCGTGCTCGCCCCGCTCGCTCGCCAGCGCAAGGGGGAGTTCCGCGACGTCCTCGCCGCCCTCGCCGCGCGCGGCTTCACCCGGGTGCGCCTCGACGGCGCCGTCGTCCCGCTCGATCCGCCGCCCGTCGTCGACAAGAAGAAGCGCCACGATCTCGACCTGATCGTCGACCGCATCGCGCTCAAGAAGGAGGACCGCCGCCGCCTCTCCGAGGCCACCGAGCTGGCGCTCGCCGAAGGGAAGGGCGAGATGATCATCGTCGGCGATGACGGCATCGATCGCCTCTACAGCCAGGCGCGCGCCTGCTGCGGCGTCGCCTATCCCGAGCTGGTGCCGGCCAGCTTCTCCTTCAACTCCCCGGTCGGCATGTGCCCGGTGTGCACCGGCCTGGGGAAGCACGACGAGGTCGATCCGGCGAAGGTGATCCCCGATCACCGCCTCTCGATCCGCGAAGGGGCCATCGCTCCGTGGGCCAGCGCCATGGCGCGCGGCGAGGGCTGGACCACGCGCATCGTCGACGGCATGTCCAAGGCGTTCGGCGTCGATCTCGACGTCCCCTGGAAGTCGCTCGGCAAGGCGAAGCAGAAGCTCGTGCTCTACGGGAAGGAGGGGGAGAAGATCGCCATCACCTACGGCAAGGCGGGCGAGCTCAATAGCGGTACGTGGGCGATGCGCTACCGCGGCGTCATCCCCAACATCGAGCGCAAGTTCCGCGAGACGAGCTCCGAAGCCGCGCGGACCATGTACCGGAAGTTCCTCCGCGAGATGCCCTGCGACAGCTGCAAGGGGGAGCGGCTCAAGGCGGAGAGCCGCGCGGTCCGCTTGATGGGCAAGACGCTCCCCGAGGTCTGCGCCACGCCGCTCGGCGCGCTCGCCACCTGGATGAACAGCGAGCTGCCGATAACCCCGGCCGAGCGCCCGGTGCTCGAAGGCCCGGTCAACGAGGTCCGCTCGCGCCTCCGCTTCCTCCTCGACGTCGGCCTCGACTACCTCTCGCTCGATCGCAGCGGCCCCACGCTGTCCGGCGGCGAGGCGCAGCGCATCCGCCTGGCGAGCCAGCTGGGGAGCGAGCTCTCCGGCGTCATCTACGTCCTCGACGAGCCGTCGATCGGCCTGCACGCGCGCGACAACCAGCACCTGGTCGGCACCCTCGAGCGATTGCGCGATCTGGGCAACTCGGTCGTCGTCGTCGAGCACGACGAGGAGACCATCCTCGCCGCCGATCACGTCGTCGACTTCGGCCCCGGCGCCGGTCATCAAGGCGGCAAGGTCACCTTCGCCGGTACGCCCGCCGAGCTCATTGCCAGCGACAGCCTCACCGGCCAGTTCCTCTCCGGCCGCCGCCGCATCGGCATGCCGAGCAAGCGCCGCAAGCCCACCGGCCAGATCACCATCGAGGGGGCGCGCGCGCACAACCTCCACGGCATCGACGTGAGCATCCCGCTCGGTGTCTTCACCGCGGTCACCGGCGTGAGCGGCGCCGGCAAGAGCTCCCTGGTCAACGGCATCCTGCTCCCCGCGCTCGCCCACGCGCTCCACGACAGCGAGGGCCCCATCGGTGAGCACGAGGCGATCCGCGGCCTCGAGGCGCTCGAGCGGGTCATCGCCATCGACCAGCAGCCGATCGGCCGCACCCCGCGCTCCAACCCGGCGACCTACACCAAGGTCTTCGACCTGATGCGCGACCTGTTCGCCCAGCTCCCCGAGGCGCGCGCGCGCGGCTACGGCCCCGGGCGATTCAGCTTCAACGTCGCCGGCGGCCGCTGCGAGGGGTGCAGCGGCGACGGCTTCGTGAAGGTGGAGATGCACTTCCTCGCCGACGTCTACGTCCCCTGCGAGGCCTGCGGCACGAAGCGGTACAACAGCGAGACCCTCGAGGTGCGCTTCAAGGAGCGGTCGATCCACGACGTCCTCGAGTCGAGCGTCGACGAGGCGATCGAGCTCTTCGCCGCCTTCCCCAAGCTCGCCCGCATCCTGCGCACCTTGCAGGAGGTCGGCCTCGGCTACATGAAGCTCGGCCAGCCGGCGACCACGCTCTCCGGCGGCGAGGCCCAGCGCATCAAGCTGAGTCGCGAGCTAGGCAAGGCGCAGGGGGCCCGCACGCTCTACGTCCTCGACGAGCCGACCACCGGCCTGCACTTCGAGGACATCGACAAGCTGCTCGGCGTCCTGCAGCGCCTCGTCGACGGCGGCAGCACCGTCCTGGT
>JAMFST010001454.1 GCA_026225435.1 Labilithrix luteola | reverse complement strand
TCGTCGAGCTCCCCGGCATCAGCCACTGGATCCCCGAGGAGGCGCCCGACGCGATGGCCGACGCCATCCGCGCGCGCGTGGGTATCGCCACGCCCTGAGCCGTCACTCGTCGTAAAATCCGGTGAGCGCGTTCAGGCGGCAGGGGTCCTGCGCGGGCTGTGCACTGCCGCCGAGGAGACCGCCGTCCGCGGGTGACGAAGAGCCTCGTCCAGAAATGCGACGCGAGCCCTCGAGTTCTTTCCGAACGAGCCGTTGGTGAAGAGGAATCCCATGCTGTCCCCGACGTTTCTCGATGCTGACTGGCAGCTCACTCACGTGCACACGGAGTTCTCCGGTGCGGCCGATCGCCTGATCGAAGGGCACTCCGACCCGTCGCGCACGCTCCACATCGCGCCCTACGAGGTCGACGTCCTCTCCTGGGGCAATCGACGCGGCTGGGGGAAGCGCCGTCGCCGCGAAGGGACCGGACTGTCGGCGGAGCTCCGCACCCTCGACCGCTACCTCGAGAGCGTGCGCCGCGCCGACAACGGCAATCTCGACGAAGCGCGCGCCGGCTGACGAGCGCCGCTCACCCTGTCACGGGCTCGCCGACGGTGACGATGTCGTCGGCGGGCTCGTCGTCGCTCCAGTACGGGCCGTGCACACCGCTAAAGCCGCGGCCCGATCCTCCGTTATGTGTTCGATGGTTCATTTTTCTGGTTTCGGGTCCCGCAGCATCACCAGCGCCTTGGTCCTCGTCACGGTCGGCGCGATCGCCGCCTGCAGCTCGGGCGGGGACAGCACCACGAGCGGCACGACCCTCTTCGGCGCGGGCTCCACCGCCGCGGCCAGCTCGGCGCCCGCTGCCACCGGAACCAGCGGACTGTCCTTCGTACGCGCCGGCTGCCAGACGCCCCCCACGGACGCCGGCGCCGACGCGGTGAAGTGCTTTGCCTACCGCAGCGTGGGCGACACGGCCGAGGACACCACCTCCGACGGTCTCAGCCCGCGTGGCTACGGTCCGACCGATCTCGCCGCCGCCTACAACGTCCCCGCCTCGCTGGCTCCGAACGCCACCGTCGCCATCGTCGACGCGATGGACGACCCCAACGCCGAGGCGGATCTCGCCGTCTACCGCACCAAGTTCGGGCTGCCGGCCTGCACCACGGCCAACGGCTGCTTCACGAAGGTCGGCCAGAGCGGCGGCACCGATCTGCCCGCCGCGGACTCCGGCTGGGCGGTCGAGATCGCTCTCGACCTCGACATGGTGAGCGCCCTCTGCCCGAGCTGCAGCATCGTCCTCGTCGAGGCGACCCAGGCCACCAGCTCGTCTCTCGGCGTCGCCGAGAACACGGCGGCGAGCTTCCGCCCGGTCGCCATCTCCAACAGCTGGGGCGGCAGTGAGAGCACCAGCGATCCGCAGATGGACGTCGCCTACTTCAACCACCCCGGCGTGTTCATCACCGCCAGCGCCGGCGACGACGGGTACGACGCGGCCTACCCGGCCACCTCGGCCTACGTCACCGCCGTCGGGGGCACTTCGCTCTCGCTGAGCAGCGCCACCTCGCGCGGGTGGACCGAGAGCGCCTGGTCGTCGGGCGGCTCCGGCTGCAGCGCGTACACCGCCAAGCCGTCGTTCCAGACCGACACCGGCTGCAAGACGCGCATGGCGGCGGACGTCTCCGCCGTCGCCGATCCGCAGACCGGAGTCGCTTTCTACACGACGTACGGCGGCACCTCGACGGGCGCCAACGGGTGGCTCGTCGCCGGCGGCACCAGCGTCGCGTCCCCCGTCGTGGCGGCGCTCTTCGCCCGCACCGGCCTGGCGACGCGCGCCACCAACGCCTTCTCCTACGCGCACCCGGCCGCCTTCAACGACGTCACCGGCGGCAGCAACGGCAGCTGCGGAACCTACGCGTGCAACGCCGGCGCGGGGTACGACGGCCCCACCGGCAACGGCACGCCCAACGGCGCCGCCATCCTCGCGCAGCTCGAAGCGACCGACGCGGGCGCCGGCGGAACGAGCGGGACGACCGGAGCGAGCGATGCCGGCACCGACAGCGGCACCGCCGACGCGGGGCGCGGAACGACCTCCGGAACGGGGGCCGGCACCGCGACCGACGGTGGCGCCGACAGCTGCTCGCACGACGTCTGCTCCGCCGGCGACAAGCTGACCCGCCTCTGCAGCACCTGCGCGCACGCCATCTGCGAAGCGGACAGCTACTGCTGCCTCGCCGAGTGGGACGCGGTCTGCGTCGGCGAGGTCGCCACCGTGTGCGAGCAGCGCTGCGACTGACCGGCGAGGGAGCCTGGGTCGCGCCTGACACCCCAGGTGCCATGGACCCTAGGTGAGCCTCGCGCCGGCCGGGCGAGGTCGGACCCGCTGGCGGGCTGGGCGGACCGAAATATGGCGAAAATCAGCTGATACACGCCGGAACGAGAGCTGGCGAGACCCTTGCAAAAGGGGTGGTCATGCTGGCCGACAAGACCTTCGTGACCCCCGAGTGGCAGACGTTCTCCGCGCGCACCGAGTTCTCGGGCGCCGCCGACACCCTGGTCGCCACCTACTCCGGTGCGCCGAACGTTCTCCGCATCGCCCCCTACGACGTCAACGTCCTCGCCTGGGGGAAGCGGCGCGCGTGGGGCCGCAAGGGGCGCGGCGACACCGGCATCTCCGGCGAGCTCCGCACCCTCGAGGCGTACCTCCAGCGCGTGCGTCGCGCCGAGAACGGCGAAGTGGAAGAGCAGGTCCTGGCGAAGGCGGGTTGA
>JAMFST010000172.1 GCA_026225435.1 Labilithrix luteola | reverse complement strand
TGGACCACCCCCGCGGGCGTGGTGTCGGACGACACCGGCCACGTCATGATCGTCGAGGAGATCCCGGTCGTCGCCGGTGCGGTCGGTGCGGCCTCGGCGCAGGTGTCGATCGTCGACTCGACCAACAACGGGCACGGCGCCGCCGACCCGCGTACGCCCGACGGTTCCAACGGCGTCGGCCGTGGCGTCATCGTGCTCGAAGTCGCCGCCGACGGCTCGCCCAGCGCATATCGCTGGTCCACCGACGCGAGCTCGCCGCGCTTCACGACCACCATCGTCATGGCGCACGTCGACTAATACGAAACGCCGCCTGCGAAAGCGCCCACTGCGTAACGCAGGTAGCAGCGCCAAAGACTGGGAACGGCCCGCCACCATCGGGTATGCAAGGTAGAGGCAGTCTGGGCGAGCCTTCGCCTGGGAGGCCCCGACGGTTCGTGAAACCGCCGGCGGACAGCTCCGTAGTTCAGGGGCAGGTGGCTGGAAAGACCATGGGCAAATTCGACATCGAACGCTTCGTCTCGCTCTCCAAGGCTGTCGATCTTTCGGACATCGACTGGGACGAGGCGGCGCGCGTGGGACTCACCGACGAGGAGTACCGCATCCTGCGGTTCCTCTCCGACACCGAGTCGCACACGATGCTCTACCTGCGTGACCTGCTCAGCGGCGGCGGCGCCAACGAGCCGGAGGTGATGACCTTCCTCTCCTGCTGGGTCTACGAGGAGATGCACCACGGCCGCGCGATCGACCGGATGATGAAGGTCTGCGGCCGCGCCCCCAACGCCTACGGGGAGACCAGCGCCAAGGTGAACCTCCGCGAGGTCTTCACCGGCTCGCTCTCGCGCCTCGCTGCCTCCACGTCGCCGCACTTCCGCGCGCTGCACATGGCCTGGGGCGCGATCAACGAGTGCACCGCTGCGGCCACTTACCAGTCGCTGGCGCAGCGCACGGCCAACCGCCCGCTGGCGCAGCTGGTGACCAAGCTCGCGCGCGACGAGCGCCGGCACTTCTCGTTCTACTATCATCAGGCGCACCAGCGGCTCACCGACGGCGGCTGGGCGGTGCAGCGCTTCAGCGCGTGGAGCCTGGAGAAGTTCTGGGCCCCGCCGGGCAGCGGCGTGGGCGAGCCGGAGTCGCTCGACCTGATGGCGACGTATCTCTTCGGTGACGAGCGCGGGGTCGCCGACATCGAGGCGGTCGACGCGAGCATCCGCCGTCTGCCAGGCCTGGCGAAGTTCGACATGGTGTCGCGCTGGGTCGCCGAGGCGAAGCGGCGCAGCCCGCGGGCCGCCGCACCGGCCACTCCGGTGTCGGGGATGACCGGCGCCACGGCCAGCACGGCGTCCGCCGCGCCGTCCGCTGTCGACGTCGCGGCCTGATCAGAAGGCGATCGAGGCGCCGCCCGCGACGGCTTGCTCGCCGAGCGGGACGCCTTCGACGAAGAGATCCACGCGTCGGGCCACGAGCAGCGCGAGGCCACCACCAAATTGGTAGTGGTGCGTATCGGTGCCGAGCTCGGAGGCGCCCTGGTAGGTCCAGTAGACCGGGCCACCAAAGCCGCGCGCCACGACGTAGCCGCTGAGCACGTTGAACCAGGTGAGGCCACCGGTCACCGAGGCGCGGAGGTCGAGCGCGTCGTAGGCCGTGCGCGCCCCCTCGCCGTCGTGCTGCGTGGACGCGCCGGTGAAGGACACGTTGCCGCCGACGAGGACGAAGGCCCGCCCGAGGGGCGTCGAGCCCTCGGCGATGCGGTACGAGACGCCGAGACCGGCGGCGATTCCTGGCGTGAACGCGTGCGAGCCATCCGGCGCCTGCAGCTTCCCTCCGAAGGCGACGCCGAGGCCTGCGCTGAGGGTCAGTCGCGCGGTGGGCGCGTAAGCGAGCTCGGCGAGGGTCGAGTTGCGCGTCTCCGGCGTTCGAAGCGAGTTGGAGAAGTTGAGCGCCGTCGAGGTGTACAGGTACGAGACGCCCGCTCGCCAGCGCGGACGCTCCTCTTCGGCGTGCTCCGCCAGGCTGCAGGCCGAGACGCCGTCCGGCCCCGAGGTCCCGCAGGCCTGCGCGCGCGAGGGGACGAGCAACGCGGACAGGGCTGCGCTCGCGGCCAGGGTGCCGGCGAGGATGCGGGTGGACACTTCGCGACCGTACGCCCGGACGAGCCTCGATGACCACCGCTGCCGCTGGTACTGTCGCTTGCCTCCGTGGAAACCGCGATGACCACCGGCCGAGACATGACCCTCAACGCGCGCGACGAGCGCGTGCTCGCCGTGCCGCTGAACCGGCACCTGGGGCTGACGTTCGACGGCCGCGAGGGCGGCGTCGCCTTCGCGCACTTCGTCGTCGCGCCGGAGCTGGTCGCCTTCTCGGTGCTCCATGGCGGCGCGATGTACGCCGTGTTCGACGTGATGGGGCTCCTGGCGCTCTCGCCGCTCCTCGCCGACGATCAGCACGCGGCGACGCACGACCTGCACTCGCAGATGATGCGGACCACGGCGCCCGGCGCGACCGTCCACCTCGCGGCGCGCGTCCTGCGCCACGGGCGCACGCTGGCGTTTCTCGACGTGCAGGCGGAGGTCGACGGGAAGGTCGTCGCCACCGCCCACATCACGAAATCAATCGTCGCCAACCGCTGACACTGGCGGGCTGCACTCGTCGGTGCCCACGCCGATGATCAGGCAGGTGCCGGCGGTGCTGGCGTCGTTCTTCGGGACGCAGCGCGCCGGGTTCTCGCACGAGGGGCCGAGCACCGAGTCGCAGGGCTGGCCGTCGGCCGCCGGCGGGGTGCAGAAGCCGGTGCTGGTGGTCGTGGGGAAGCAGTCGGTGCCGCCGTAGCAGATCAAGCTGTGCGACGGCCCCTTCACGTCGTTGACCGTGACACCGGCGAGGATGCCGCACGTCTGCTCGGCGTAGGCGACGGTGACCGGCGCGCAGATGTCTGTCGCCGAGGGGCAGAAGTAGCCGAAGTCGTTGGCGCAGAGCGGCGCCTTGGTGAGCTTGGCGTCGCAGGCGGAGCCGAGCGCGCCACGCACGGTGCAAAGGCCGCTGGTGCCGCCATCCGGCACGACGCACGACTCCTCGTACGGACAGAGGTGCGTCCCGTCGCAGACGCTGCCCGGCGCCCCGACCGGCTCGCAGGCCATGATCGAGGTCGAGCAGTGCATGCTCTGCCCGCCGCAGTCGCCGTTGGCGGCGCAGGGGGCACCGGCCTCCGGACGCGTGGTGCAGACGCCGCACGTCGCGTTGGTGGCCAGGTAGCACCAGGTGCTGTCGCACTGTCCGTTGAAGGCGCACGCCGCTCCGTTGGCGCGCGGGCCGGGGCGGGCGACGCAGGACGAGGGCAGGTTGGTGTGATCGAAGAAGTCGCCGCAGCTCCCGGCCATGATCCCGGCGCCGCAGCGCTCGATCCCCGCGGCGCTGGCGGCGTTGTCCGGCGCCTGCAGCGAGGTGACGCAGCTGAGCGCCTCGCGCGCGATGCACTCGTCGTTCGAGGAGTAGTTCTCCGCCACGTTCACGTTGCCGGTGCAGGAGTCGAGCTTGGCGCAGATGATCGCCGCGTAGTCGTTGCACGCGGCGTGATCGGCGGCGTCGACGTCGCCCGCGTCCTTCGGCCCGGAGTCCTTCTTGCCGGCGTCGTGGACCGCCTTCTTCACCGGCTCGTCGAGGGTGCGCAGATCCGCCGGGCCGGAACAGGCAAAGGCCGCCAGGCAGGGGAGAGCCGCGAGGGTGAGGAAGATCAGCGGTCGTCGCAAGGGGGGGGCGAAGGTCATGATCAAAACCTGATCTGGGTGCCGATGCCGCCGCCCGCGACGCGGGTGCCGGGGGTGATGTTGATCTGGGGGACGAGCGCCTCGGCGCGGACGTCGATGTCCTGGGTGAGCGCGTAGCCGACGCCCGCGCCGACGGGGATCTCCCAGGTGCCGGAGCCGCCGATGGTCTTCAGCTCGCCCAGCACCCCGAACCAGAGCGGCGCGCGGAACGGCTCTAACCACAGCTGCAGCGGGACGGTGAATTCGGTCTCGAGCGGGGAGCGGTACGTCAGGGTGACGAACCCGCCGGTGTCCACGAGGAACACCTGGCCGACGTGGATGGCCGCGGCGATGCCGAGGGTGTTGTCCACGTGGGTGTTCGCCTCCTCGGGGAAGCCCGTCTCCACCTCGGCGGCGAGCTCCAGCCAGCCGAGGTCGACGAAGCGCCCAAGGAACACCAGGTCCGGGTTGCCGAGCGGACCGGGCCCCTGGGTCACCGCGCCGTCGAGGCTGTACAGACGGGCGTACTGCGAGGCGCGCGAGTAGCGACCGTAGAGGCCGAAGTTGACGCCTTCACGCACCGAGACCTCGATGCGGTCGGTGATCCCGTAGTGCAGCTGCCCGTAGGCGCCGGTACCGACCGTGGAGACGGGCCCGTCATGGGCGATGCCGACGCCGAGATCGACGCCCCATTCCCCCTTCACCAGGGTGAGCCGGCGGTCGATCCACACCGGATCGGCGCGCAGGGTCGCCGAGAAGGACACCAGGGCGCACGAGATCGCCAGCGCAAACGAGACAGGCCGGTGCCGCACCCGCGCGTCGTAGATCATTCTCGATCGCGCGGGAAGCAGGCGTTTTCCGTTTACACGGGGTAATCCAGGTAACCCTTGTCTCCCGGGCTGTACAAGGTGGCGAAATCGACCGGGGCGAGCGGGGCGCGGGCCTGCAGCTTGCTCGGGAGGCGCGGGTTGGAGACGAAGGGGCGTCCGAAGGCGATGAGATCGGCGCGCTTGGCCTCCAGATCGGCCTCGGCACGATCGCGGTCGTAGCCGCCGGAGAGGATCAGCGTCCCCTTGAAGGCGGCGCGGATCTTGGCCTTGACGCTGCCGGGCACCGGCGGCGCGCCCATGGCGCTGTGGTCGACCAGGTGCAGGTAGACCAGGCCGAGGCGCGACAGCTCGCCGGCGAGGGTCTCGTAGAGGCTCTCCATCTCCGCGTCCGGCACCATGCCGTTGAAGACGCCGAAGGGGGACAGGCGGATGCCGAGGCGCTCGGCGCCGATGCGCGCGGCCGACCTGCGCGCGACCTCCACGGCGAAGCGCGTGCGCCCGGCGAGCGTGCCGCCCCAGTCGTCGGTGCGGCGGTTGCTGGCGGTGTTGAGGAACTGGTCGATCAGGTACCCGTTGGCGCCGTGGAGCTCGACACCGTCGAAGCCGGCGTCGAGAGCACGCTGCGCCGAGCGCGCGAACTCCTCGATCGTGGACTCGATGTCGGCGGCGGTCATCTCCGCCGGGACGGGCGCCGGCCGGTTGCCGTCCGGGTCGACCCACACGCCGTCGCCGCCGAGGGGCACGGCCGACGGCGCGATGACGCGGGCAGGCGCACCTGAGGTCCTCGGCAGGTTCGCCTCGTGCGAGGCGCGACCGGTGTGCATCAACTGCACGAAGATGCGGCCGCCGGCGGCGTGGACGGCGGTGGTCACCTGCGACCAGGCCCGCTCCTGGGCGTCGGTGAACAGCCCGGGGATGCGCGCGTAGCCCGTCCCGTTCGGTGCCGGCGAGGTGCCCTCGCTGATGATCAGCCCCGCCTCGGCACGCAGCGCGTAGTAGCGCGCGACGATCTCCCCCGGCAGGTTCTGCGGCGACCGGTTGCGGGTCATGGGGGCCATGACGATGCGGTTCTTGAGCGCCGTGGGACCGAGGCCGTAGGGGGAAAACAGGAGATCCTGCGTCATCGCCTTTTTTTGGATGCGGCGAGGGCGCCTCCGTTGCGGTGCAGGCGAGTGTTACGGACTGTCTCGCGTCAATCGATCGTCCTCGAGCCGGAGCGACCATCGGCGCGCTGGGCGCGCTCGGTCCGCTCTTCCGGCAGGTCACCGGCAGCGACGGCACGGTGACCTTCACCACCATCTACCCGGGCTGGTACACGCCGCGGGTCACGCACATCCACCTGATGGTCTACAACCCGAGCGACCTGACGACGCCGGTGAAGACCACGCAGCTCTGCCTGCCGGACGCGATCAACGAGACGGTGTACGGCCAGGCGGGGCTAGCCTCGTACTGAGCGGGTCGCGCTGGGGGCGCAAGATGGTGGCTTGGTGATTTTGCCGCAGCGCGCTAACAGCGCTGGCACGTGACCAGCGAGCGAAAGTCTGTCCCGGTCGGGCTCGTCCATCTGGCGCTGGCGATGGGCGGCTTCGCCATCGGGACGACCGAGTTCGCCACGATGAGCCTCCTGCCGTACTTCGCGCACGACCTGCGCATCGACGAGCCCACGGCAGGGCACGTGATCAGCGCCTACGCGCTCGGCGTGGTGGTCGGCGCGCCGTTGATCGCGGTGCTCTCGGCGCGGGTGGCGCGGCGCACGCTGCTGGTCGCGCTCATGGGGCTCTTCGCGCTCGCCAACGGGCTCTCGGCGCTCGCGCCCGAGTACCACGCGATGCTCGCCTTTCGTTTCATCAGCGGGCTGCCCCACGGAGCGTACTTCGGCATCGCCGCGCTGGTGGCGGCCTCGCTGGTGCCGGTGGAGCGGCGCACGCAGGCGGTCGGAAGGGTGATGCTCGGGCTGACCGTCGCGACCATCCTCGGCGTGCCGATGGCGAACTGGCTGGGGCAGGCGGCCGGGTGGCGCTGGGGGTTCGCCGTGGTCGCGTTCATGGCGACGCTCACCGCCGTCCTCGTGTTCCTCTTCGCCCCGCGCGATCGCGCGGATGCCGGTGCGAGCCCTCTCCGCGAGCTGGGGGCGCTGCGCAGCGGCCAGGTGTGGCTCACGCTGGCGATCGGCGCCATCGGCTTCGGCGGGCTGTTCTCGGTCTACACCTACCTGGCGACCACCTTGATGGCGGTGACGGGAGTGAGCGCGCATCTCGTGCCGGTGGTGCTCGCCTGCTTCGGCGTGGGCATGACCTTCGGCAACCTCGTCGTGCCGCGGTTCGCCGATCGCTGGCAGATGGCGTCCGCCTGCGCCTGCCTGGTCTGGACGGCGATCGCGCTCGCGCTCTACACGGTGGCGGCGGCGCACTTCTGGTCGATCGCGCTCGACGTGATGGCCATCGGCTTCGGCGGCGCGCTGGCGACGGTGCTGCAGACACGGTTGATGGATGTCGCCGGTGACGCGCAGGGGCTCGCCGCTGCGCTCAACCACGCCGCCTTCAACGTGGCCAACGCGCTCGGCCCGTGGCTCGGCGGGATGGCCATCGCCGCGGGCTACGGCTGGACGTCCACCGGCTGGGTCGGGGCCGCGCTCGCCGTCGGCGGTCTCCTCGTGTGGGGCGTGTCGCTCGCGACGGCCGGCCCCTCACCGGTGCCCAGCGGCGCCGCTCGCGCCGGGCACGTCGTGCATTGAGGATCCTCGCTCGAGCGTGACCGTTCCGCCACGCTCCGGGGCGAGCGTGTCGCCGTCTCAGGCGCGGCCGTGCTGCGACTTGTCGATCTGCGGAGGGGTCCCGGTGGCGTACGCCTTCACCGTCTCGATGACGTACTTGAGGCGGTTCACGCCGCGCTCGTCCCACCACTCGCCCTCCTCGGCGCGCAGCCGGATGAGCACCAGGTTCGGGTCGTCCTTCCCCTGCGGAAACCAGGGCTTGTAGGACTCGCTCCACAGCTCGTCGAGCTTGGCGCGGTCGCGGCTCACGGTGGCGCTGCCGGTCAGCGTGACGAAGGCGCTGCTGCTCTGGCAGACGATCTGCGCGCGCGCATCCGCCTTCACCTCGCGGGTCTTGTCGCTGCTGGCGGTGCTCAGCATCCACACGTCGCCGTCGGTCTCGACCTGGGCGATGGCCATCGGCCGGCTGTGCAGGTCACCGGTGCCACCGTGCGTGACGAACATGCCGTTGTGGAAGGTCTTGAGCAGCTCGACCAGCTTGGCACCTCCACCTTCGTTGGTGGTGATGATGTCGCTCTTCTTCTCGGTCAGCTGACCCATGGCAGGCTCCTTTACGTCGTGGTGAGCCAGCTGATTGAGCAACGCGTGTGCCACGCCGCCGACGGGAGCCTCAACGCGGCAGCAGCAGCTCGGCGCGCGGCGGGATCCACGGTGGAAGATGCGGCGGGCAGTCCTCGGGGCGCGGCGCTTCTGCCGGCAGGCGCACGTCGGCGAAATCGACCTCCGGCGTGCGGTCGTAGCGAAGATCGCCCGCCACGCGTGAGCCGTCGGCGAACGGATCGGTCACGTAGGGGACGCGGGCGAACTGCAGCAGCGCCGCCGCCTCGCAACGGGTCGCGGCGAGCGCGGTGAGCTGCGCCAGCGGCCGGCGGTACTCGGCGTAGAACCACGCCGGTCCGTGCACGTGCGGGTCGGAGCCCGCCGTCGCGAGCCTCGCCATCGGCGCGGTGGTGTCCGGCTCCGGACCGAAGGCGCAGTGGCCGCCCGGGAGGCCGGCACGCGCGGGAGCGAGCGCTGCGCGGCCGAGCCGGACCACGTAGTCCTCGCCGTCGACGCCCACCCAGTAAACGTTCCAGCACAGCGGATCGGCCGGGATCGGCGTGACCGACACGTCGACGCTGCGCGCGCGCGGAAGCTCGGCGGCGACAGCGCCCCGCGCCTGCGCCTTGGCCTGGCGCGATCCGCCGGCGAAGACGCCGATGCCGAGAACGAACGAACCCACCGCGAGAGCGGCGCGCCTTCCGGGAGACGAGCGCCGCGCGACCGCGAGCAGCGCCCCTGCGATCAGCGTGAGCGGCAGCGCCGCCAGCCGCGCCACCAGCGGCGCATACCAGAGCGCCGCC
>JAMFST010001453.1 GCA_026225435.1 Labilithrix luteola | reverse complement strand
GCCCGACGGCGCGAACGGTGTCGTCGTCCCGTCGTCGGTGTGCACCAACGCGAAGATCGTCTCGGTGCTCCTCACGCCCACCAGCGGGAGTTGCCCGGCGTACACGACGACGCACCCTGCGTGTCAGAGCTACGGGGCGGAGGGCGGCGCGGGCTCCGAGGCCGGCCCGGTGCCGGACGACGCCGGCATCGATGCGACCGTGGACGCCGGCATGGACGCCGAGGTGGTGGACGCGAATTTCACCAACATCGCGATGTCGCTGCCCGCTCCCATCGTCGCTCTCGCCGACGACGTCGGGGACCAGAACATCGTGGGGCTCGTCGGAGCCGCGGGTACCCCTGCCTCGCTGGTCGCCTTTCGCGGGGACGACCTCGATCGCCTCGTCTATCCCCCGGTGCAGCTCGCCGGGACCTCAACGTCGTCGACCCTGGCGGCTGCCGCGGGCGTCGTCGCCTGCAGCTCCTTCGGCACCTTGAACCTGCTCACCGTCCCCGGCCTCGCGGACGCGGGCAGCTATTCCACGGGGAGCTACGCGGCAGCCAACCTCACCTACGGGCCCTCCGTGGACGGCGGCTCGGTGCTGGCCTTCGACGAGTCGAGCAACCTCCTGTGGATCGTTCCGGGCACCAACCAGACGATGATCGCGACCCTCATGGGGAACGCGACCGCGCTGGCGTACGAGCCGACGAGCGCTCGCTTCGCCGTGGCGACGGAGCCGTTCACCGGGGGTCAGGACATCATCCAGATCGGCGCGCTGTCCACGACGTTCGCGACCGCGGCGCCCACCGTCATGCAGGTCTTCCCGGCAACCTCGATGGCCTTCGCCGACGCGAACACCCTCGTCTGGTGGGTGACCGACGCCAACGCCGCGCAGCACATGTACAGCGCGGCGACCACGGCGACCAACGACCCGGGGACCGAGGTGACGCAGGCGTCCGCGCTCGGGCTGTTCGCCGGCGCCAGCTCGATGGTCGGCGGGGGCGGTCGCGTGTTCTGGATCGGCACCGATCACCACATCCACGGGCTCCACTTCGCCGCCGGCGCCTCCAGCGGAGCCATCACGGACGTGTCGACCAGCTTCGCGACCTCCACCACCGTCACGCAGCTGTCTCTGTCCGCCGCCAACCTGGTGTTTGGCGATAGCTCTGCCACACTGTATCGCTACTCGCTGGGGGAATTGCCATGACCGCTCCGGTGAAGATCGGCGACGTCATCGACAACAAGTTCAAGGTCGAGGGGATCCTCGGCGAAGGCGGCATGGGCGTCGTCGTCGCGGCGCTGCACCTCGAGCTCGACGTGCGCGTCGCCCTCAAGTTCCTGCTGCCGGAGGCCTTCAGCAACCTGGAAGCGGTGCAGCGCTTCATCCGCGAGGCACGCGCCGCCGCCCGCATCCGCAGCGAGCACGTCGCGCGCATCCTCGACACCGGCCGGCTCGAGGACGGCTCCCCCTTCCAGGTGATGGAGCTGCTCGACGGCGAGGACCTCTCCAAGGTGCTGGCGACACGCGGCGCCGTCGCCGTCGAGGACGCCGTCAGCTACGTGCTCCAGGCGAGCGAGGCGCTGGCCGAGGCGCACACCGCCGGCATCATCCACCGCGATCTCAAGCCGGCGAACCTGTTCCTCGCCCGCAGGCCGGACCGGACGACCATCCTCAAGGTGCTCGACTTCGGCATCTCGAAGAACCTGCTGAGCACCGAGAAGGGGCTCACCCGCAGCAACGCCATCGTCGGCTCCCCCTTCTACATGTCGCCCGAGCAGCTCACCTACGGAGGCGAGGTCGACGCACGCAGCGACATCTGGTCGCTCGGCATCATCCTCTACGAGCTGATCTCGGGGACGCCCCCCTTCGGCGGCGAGACCTTGCCGCAGGTGGTCGCCGGCATCCTCACGAACAGGCCGCGCACGGTCGGCGAGCTGCGTCCGGGACTGCCGCCGGGAGTCGGAGCGGCGATCCACCGCTGCATGATGACCAACCCGGGGGATCGCTTCACCTCGGTGGCCGAGCTGGCGCACGCGCTGGCGCCTTACGGCCCGCCGTCGGCGCGCGAGTCGGCGGAGCTCATCTCCCGCGTGATGCACCACTCGTATGCGCCCGGGGCGCTCGCGCCGACGATGAACGAGCCGCGACCCAACGAGCCGACCAGCGGCGCGGGGGCGGCGGCGCGGTCGAGCGCCGGTCTGTCGGGCACGGCCGCCCCCTGGTCGCGCACCGGCGACCCGGCGACGACGAGCGGCGGCACGCGGACCGGCACCGGCGCGATGCTCGCGGCGCTGGGCCTCGGCCTCGGCACGCTCGCGGTGATCGGCGTGGTGCTCGCGTTCGCGTTCAACCACGCCCGGCAGACGACGAGCGGCACGACGGGCCCGGTCGAAGCCAGCGACACGCCGATCACCACCGTGATGGGGAGCAGCGCGGTCAGCGCGGTGCCCAGCGCCGTTCCGCCGTCTGCGCAGCTGGCCCCGGGCATGGCCACGGCCCCAGCTTCTTCTCCCGACGCGGGCGCGAGCGTGACCGCACCGCTGCCACCCGTCGTGCCGGTGGCGCCCGTGACCCCCGCGCCGGTGGCCACACCGCGGCCCCGCCCGACGAACCCCGACGCGCAGCAAACGCACAACAAGCTCAAATCAAAGGACGACCTCCAGTGACTCGCTCTCGCCTGCTCGGCCGCCCCCTCGCTGCACCGCTGCTGCTCGCGTCCGCCGTCTTCATCGCCACGGCCACGAGCGGTTCCACGGCCCACGCCGCCCCTCCGCCGCACGAGCAAGGTCTCGGCGGCGCTCTCACCGGTGAGGCTCACGAGCAGTGGGTCGACGGCAAGCGCATCTACCAGGAGGCGTCGGACGACAAGGGCTACCAGCTGGCGCTGACCAAGTTCCGCCGCGCCTACGAGCTGGTGCCGGACGCACGCCTGCTGTTCAACATCGCCGCCTGCGAGAAGCAGCTGAAGCACTACGGCGACACCGTGCGCGATCTGCGCAGGTACATGCAGCTGACGCCCAGCTTGACGGTCAAGGAGCGCGATCAGGCGATCGATCTGCTCAAGACCCTCGAGCCTTACGTCTCCGAGCTGACCGTCAACTCCAACGTCGAAGGGGCGCTCGTCACCCTCGACGACGAGCCGCTCGGCACGACGCCGATCAGCGGCACGGTCCTCATCGAGGCGGGCGCGCGCCACCTGCACGCGACCAAGAGCGGAATGGGCGCGTTCGACCAGAAGCTCGACGTCCCTGGCGGCGGTCCGAGCGCGGTCACCATCACCCTCGTCCCCGAGATCCATCAGGGGCGGCTCGACGTCGAGGTCCACAACGACCAGGCGGTCATCTTCCTCGACGACGCCCCGGTCGGCTCGGAGGGGCGCTTCAACGGTCCGGTGACGAGCGGGACCCATCGCCTGCACCTCGAGGCCAAGGGCAAGCAGCCCGACGACGAGACGATCGCGATCAGCGACGGCCAGCCGATCTCGATCAGCAAGACGTTGCAAGATCCGCCGAGCCACGGCGTGCCGGCCTGGGTGTGGATCGCCGGCGGCGTGGTGGTGGCAGGCGGCCTCGCGACCGCGGGCTACTTCATCTTCAAGCCGGGCGACATCAAAGACGCCGGGCCGACCGGCAATCTACCCCCGGGATCGGTGACGCCGATGGGGCGCATGGGTGTCGTTCATTTCTAGCGATCGCTCAAGTCTTTCCGGGGGGTAGCAGCTCCAACTTCGCTGCTAAGGTGCGCCCCCGTCCGCGTGCTGCGAACTCTGCCCATCTTCCCTAGCTCGGGGTTCGATCAGTCGACCACGACGCCGGTGCTCCTGGGAGTGCTCCTGTCGTGGGCGCTCACCGAGTGGTTCGGCTGGGTGTTCGCCGGTCTCGTCGTGCCCGGCTACCTGGGCGCGGTCTTCCTGCTCAACCCGCGTTCGGCCGTCATCGACTGCGCCGAGGCGGTGGCCACCTACGCCGTGGCGCGCGCCCTCGGCGAGCATCTGCCGAAGACCGGGCTGACCTCGCGGCTCTTCGGGCGCGAGCGCTTCTTCCTGGTGGTGCTGGTGAGCATCGTCATCCGCCTGGCCACCGAGGGGTGGCTCCTGCCGCGGCTGGCGCCTCACGCGACCTGGGCGTTCTCGATCGGCCTGGTCGTGGTGCCGCTGGCCGCCAACGCTTGCTGGAAGACCGGCCTCGCGCGCGGCGCGATCCAGAACGGGCTCCCCGTCCTGCTGGTGTACCTGCTGCTGCGCTTCGTCTTCGTGCCGTACACCAACCTGTCGCTCGCCGGGTTCGAGCTGGCGACGGAGAACATCGGGGCGAGCTTCCTCACCTCGCCCAAGGTGTACATCCTCCTCATCACCGGGGCGACGCTCGCGGCGGCGGCGAACCTCCGTTACGGGTGGGACTTCAACGGCATCCTCATCCCCGCGCTGCTGGCGCTGGTGGTGCTCGAGCCGGTGAAGTTCACCGCCACCTTCGTCGAGGTCTTCCTCCTCCTCGGCGTGACGGCGCTGGTGATCCGCTTCTCACCGCTCGCGCGGGCGAACATCGAGGGGCCGCGGCGCACCGTCCTCTACTTCTGCGTGGACTACGTGCTGCGCTACCTCTTCGCCTTCGTCGTGGGCAAGCGCCTGCCGGGGAGCGACGTCGTCGATCTCATGGGCTTCGGCTACCTGCTGCCGACGCTGCTGGCGGTGAAGATCTCGCAGAAGGGGCACGCGGCTCTGGTGCTCCTGCCGGCCTTCGTCGTGAGCCTGGCGGCGTTCGTGGTGGGGACGCTCTTCGGCTACGCCGGGTTCCTCCTCGACATGCGCCCGGCCGCGGCGCGCGAGGAGGTCACCCGAGCCTTGCCGGCGCCGCCACCTGCCCCGGCGGGGGCCGCGCTGTGGATGGCGACGCTCACGCGCTCGCAGCCCCCCACCGATGCGCAGACGCCGCCCCTACCCGGCGCCACGGTTGCCGCCGCGGTGGAGCTGG
>JAMFST010001452.1 GCA_026225435.1 Labilithrix luteola | reverse complement strand
GGAACACCTTGGCGTCGAGCTCGGCGGCGGCGCCGGTGCCGGTCTCTTGCGCCTGGTGGTAGTCGGCGAGCGCCAGGAGCGCCCACGAGTCCTCCTGCGTGGTGCGCCAGGCGCCGGCTTCGCGGAGCGACAGGAGCTTGCGCGCCAGGCCCGACGCGAGCGGCGTCTTGGGGTCGGCGGCGAGCAGACCGCGCAGCACCAGCGCGAGCGTGCGGGCGTGCGAGTCGAGGAGCGGGGAGAAGTCGTCCGACGCGCTGCTCTTCTCCGCCGCGTCGTCGACGTCGACCTCGCTGGCGCCGATGCGCAGGCGCGCCTTGATCTCCCCCTCGAGGATCTTGATCTGCGAGGGGCTCATGTCCGTCTTGGCCATGGCGTGGAGCAGGAGCGCCTGGGCGAAGAGCGGGCCGTTCTCGCGCCCGTCGAAGAGCACGTTGAGCGGGCCGGGGTTGTTGCCGCCGATGGTGGCGAGCACGTCGCCGTAGAAGGCGCCGAGGGCGAAGGACGTCTCGCGCTTGATGCGCTTCTTCTTGGCCGCTTCCTCGGCTGCCTCCGCGCTGGCGACGCCGCCGTCGGGGCCGTCCGCGCCGTCACCGGAGCTGCTCGAGTCGTCGGACTGGCTCTGATCGGGGTTCACGTCACGGGCGTAGGCCGACAGGCGGTAGGTCACGTAGTCGCGGCCGCGGGTGAGCGCGTCCTGCGGCACGAAGTGCTTCTTGTCGCTCGCCGCCGAGACGGCGAGAAGCGCGTAGGCGCTGAGCCACGGGTCCGACTCGTCCTGCTCCCAGAAGCCGAAGCCGCCGTCGTCGTTCTGGTGCTTGAGGAGCCCGTCGATGCCGGTCTCGATCGCCGCGTCCGGGTTGCCCGGGAGCTTGGCGCCGAAGTCCTTGGCGAGATCGCCGAGCGACAGCAGCGGCAGCATGCGGCTGGTGAGCTGCTCGGTGCACCCGTACGGGTACTCGAACAGGTGATCGAAGGTGGTGGCGATGCCGACCAGCGCGGTCGGCGCCACGTGCACGTCGAGGCCGCCGACGTCCTTGCGGGTGGAGGCGAGCGCGCCCAGGCCTATGGTCGCCTCGTCCTTGGTCTCGCCGTAGACGGCGGCCGACTCCACGTCGAGCGGCAGCTTGATCTCGCGCGTCTCCTCGACCTCGTCGGCGTCCTTGCCGGTCGCGCCGGGGGCGGCGGACTTCACCTTGAAGGTGAACGTCGCCGTCCCGAGCTCGGTCGCCTTGAGCGGGAAGCGCACCTCGGTCTGGCCGCCGCGGGTGAGCGTGACCCGCCGCGTGGCCGGGCTCGGCGCGGTGAGCCCACCGCCGACCGCGAGGCTGACGTCGGCGGGGAAGGTCTCGCCGCTGGCCGGCGCCCCTTCGTTCCCGCTCTTGCCGGCCTGTCCCGGGGGGAGCTTGGAGGAGATGATGACGCTCGCCTCGAGGGCGTCGCCGACCCGCAACACGCGCGGCAAGGCGGGGCGCGCCATCAGGCTGCGCGAGGTGGTGATCGTCTCGTCGCCCGAGCCGAAGAGATCCTCCTGCCCGGCGGCGACCGCCATCAGGCGGAAGCTGGTGAGGTTGTCGGGCAGCTTGAAGGAGAAGTGGGCCCGCCCGTTCGCGTCGGTCTTGTGACCCGCCTCGAAGAACGCCGTCGTCTTGAACTCGGCGCGCTTCTTCGGCTCGTCGCCGCCGCCGCCCGCTCCGCCCTTGTCGTACCCCTTGGCCGAGGCGAGCGCGTACTCGTAGCCGAGCGGCGGCACCTTCTCGCCGTCCTTCATCGACAGGATGCGCGCCAGCTGCTCGCGCGTGTCGAAGGTGAAGACCGCGAGCTTGCGCGTCTTCACGAAGGCGGGGAGCGGATCGGGGGTCTTGTAGCTGGTGAGCGCGAGCACCCCCTCGTCGACGGCGTAGAAGGTGAGCGCGCTCGCTCGCCCCTTGCCCTGCCTGTCGCTGACGACCACGTCGGCTTCGACCTTCTCGCCGGGGTGGTACTCGGTCTTCGGAGTGGTCACCGCGACGTTGAGGCGGTGCGCCTCGGGGTTCACCGTGAGCTCGGCGAACCCGTAGCGGTAGTCGGGTCCACCGAAGTCGGCGCTCCCGCTGGTGCCCGCGTTGCCGCTCGAGCCGGGCGCCCCTTGCACGCGGCCGCGGACGGCGACCACGCTGACGAACACGTTGGGGTAGTAGTCGCCCTTCACGGGAACCTCGACGACCGGCAACGCGCCGTGGATCGGCACGACGTGCCGGTCGAGGATGCCGTTGCGCTCGATGGTGACCAGCGCCTCGCCGTCACGGAACGGGCTGCGGAGGATCACCTTGGCGGTGTCGCCGATCTCGTAGACCTTCTTGTTCTCCTCGAGCTTTAGCCCGTGGCGGTCGTCGGCCGGCCAGGCCGGAGCGGCGGCGCTGGGCGAGCTCTCGGTGCCGTAGATGGCGACGCTGGCGCGCACCTCGTTCTTCTTGGCGTCGGCAGCCGTGGCGCGGACGATGAAGTAGCCGGCGTGCGGGACTTGCACGTCGCACGTCGCCGTCTTGTCGCTGGTGGTCGCCTCGCAGCTGCCGACGGTGACGTCCTTGGCCTTGCTGCTTCGCGCGGGGGTGCCGTCCGGCTGCTCGAGCGCGACACCGTTCCAGGTGCGCTCCACCAGCTCGACCTTCACCTTGACGCCGGCCTTGTGCGCGCCGGCGGGATCGAGCGCCACGACCTCGGCGCGGTACGGTGTGCCGGCGGCGACGAAGGTGTCGCTCGGCGCCTTGAGGCCGACGTAGAAGGCGGCCGGGTGCACCAGGGCGGTCGAGCGGACCGAGACGGTGCGGCGCGACAGGTCCTGCACGTCGACGTCGAGGATGACGCGCTCGGGGCGCTTCTGGCCGGTCATCGCCAGGTCCACCTTGCGGGTGAACTTCCCGTGCTCGTCGAGCACGCCATTCTCCGGGCCGAGCTCCTGCGCGGCGGCGGTCTCGTCGGCGTAGTCGCCAGTGAAGACGTCGTCGGTGGTGACGATGCCGGTGGCGCCCGGCGGGGTGAACGGAACCTCCTGGCGCGAGAGCGTGGTGTCGACCGTCGCGCCCGGCATCGGCGCGCCGTACAGGTAGTCGCCTTCCACGTCGAAGACGGCGCTCTCGCCGCGGATGTAGCTGGGCTGGTCGCTCGAGGCGGCCACCTTGAACTCGTTCGCCTTGTACTCGAGGATGCGGATCGTCTGGGTGAACGAGCCCGACTCGGTGGTGTTCGACTTGCCGCCCGGAGCGGCGGTGACGCTGACGGTCGCTTCCCCGAACTGCGCCGTCTTGGGGATCTTCACGTCGATGGCGAAGGATCCGAAGGCGTCGCACGAGGCGCGGCCGTCGAAGATCTGCTCGCTGTTGGAGTCGGAGAGCTGCACGCGCACGTCGCGGCCGGCGATGGAGCGCAGCCCGTCCGGCTCGGCGACGCGGACGATGCCGGACACCTTGGCGAGCTCGCCCGGACGGTACACGCCGCGGTCGGTGAAGAGCATCCCCG
>JAMFST010001451.1 GCA_026225435.1 Labilithrix luteola | reverse complement strand
GCTGCTGCGCGGCGCATGGGAGAAGGTTCCGACCGCCGAGCGCGCCCTGGTCGACCTCGCGCGGCGCACCGGAGATCGCGCCCGCGACCTGTCGGCCGACGCGCGAAAGAGCGTGCTCACGCGGCTGCAGAAGAAGAACGCCTCGCCCGATTCGCTCGCGGCCATCGCCGAGGTCGTCGAGGTGGCGGAGACGGAACGCGAGGCGTTCTACGGTGAGTCGCTCCCCGTGGGCCTGCGTTTGGTACGGTGAGCGCCGTGACCGCCGTCCTCGACGAGAAGAAAGCCATCGTCCGCGCCTTGCGCGAGAAGCTCACCTCGGAGGTCGCCGCGCTCGCCCGCGCGCAGGCCGACGCCATGGCCGCCGCCACCCACGAGGAGGCCAAGCCGGAGAACGACAAGGACACCCGCGCCATCGAGGCGTCGTACCTCGCGCGCGGCCAGGCCGAACGGGTGCGCGTCCTCGAGCAGGAGAGCAACGCCCTCGAGTTCCTCCCGCTGCGCGCCTTCAAGGACGACGATCCGGTCTCGCTCGGCGCGCTCGTCGACGCCGAGGTCGACGGCGGGGCGACGGTCTACTTCCTCGCCCCCTGCTCCGGCGGCGAGCGGGTGAACGACGTGCAGGTCGTCACGCCGCTCTCCCCCATCGGCCGCGCCCTCGTCGGCCGCAGCGCGGGCGAGAGCGTGGAGGTGAAGATGGCCGCGAAGATGCGCGAGCTCGAGATCGTCGGCGTCCGCTAGCGCGTCTCGTGCGGGCGGCTCAGATGGCGCGAATGACCCCGCCGTCGACACGTACGGACGAACCGGTGGTCGCCGACGCCGCCTCGCTGCACAGATAGGTGACCATCGAGGCCACCTCGTCCGGTGTGATGAACCGCTTCAGCAACGACGACGGCCGCGCCGTCGCGAAGAACCCCGCCGCCACGTCGTCCTTCGACTTGCCCGAGCTCTGCGCCATCGATTCGAGGAACGTCCCCACCCCTTCGCTCTCGGTCGGACCGACGAGCACCGAGTTCACCGTCACGCCGCTCGCGGGGAAGCTCTCGGCGATGCCGCGCGCCACGGCCATCTGCGCCGTCTTGGTCATCCCGTAGTGCACCATCTCCGCCGGGATCTGGATGGCCGACTCGCTCGAGATGAAGAGCACCCGCCCCCACTTCGCCTTCAGCATGGCCGGCATGTACTGACGCGCCAGACGCACGCCGGACAGGACGTTGGTCTCGAAGAAGCGCATCCACTCCTCGTCGGGGATCTCGAGGACCGGCTTGATGTCGAAGATGCCGAGGTTGTTCACCAGCACGTCGAGCTTGGGGATCTGCGCGATGAGCGCGTCGATGCCGGCCTTGGTGCCGAGATCGGCGGCGATGCCGATGACCTTCGCACCGGCGTGCGCGGCGCCGATGTCCTTCACCGCCTTGTCGACGCGGACCTGGGTGCGGCCGTTCACGTAGACCGTCGCTCCTTCGCGGGCGAGCTGCTTGGCGATGGCGAAACCGATGCCGGCGGTCGAGCCGGTGACGAGGGCGAGCTTTCCTGCGAGTCCGAGGTCCATGGTGGCAGTGGATGCCAGCAGAGGAGAGCCGGTTTCGCCAGTCCCGCATCGCCAGCCGTGGGCGAAGAAACGCCGTTGCGTCATCCGTACGATTGCCGGCATGCTCCGCCGCCGTGACGAGGGCCGAGCCGAGGAGGATCGCGAGCCTGGCCGTGGTCGTGGCGGCGCTCTGTACAGCGACGAGCGCCTGGGCCGAAGCGGCTACCCGCCTCGTGTACACGCGCGATCGCGGCGCCTCGAGCTGCCCCGACGAGGGGACCTTGCGCCAAGCGGTGCGCGACCGGCTCGGCTACGACCCGTTCGACGTCTCGGCGGCCTCCGCCGTCACGTTCGGGGTGCGCCCGGCGGGCAAGGCCTTCGTCGTCCGCATCGAGCGAACCGGTGACGACAGCACGTCGCTCGGCGTCCGGGAGCTGCGCTCGCGCGGCGAGACCTGCGATGCGCTGGTGCAAGCAGCGGCGCTCTCGCTGAGCATCGCGCTCGATCCGGTCGCCGCGAGCCAGCCGCATCCGGCCCCGCTGGCCGCAGTCGAGGCTCTTGCCCAACCGGCGGTCGAGGCGCCGCCTGCGGAAACGCCCGTTCCGCCGCCACCGCCGCCGCCTGCGCTCGTGCTCGCGCCGTCGACACCGCCGCGAGACGAAGCCACCGGCGCCGCTCCGCCCGCCCCCACGCGCCTCCTCACCGGCTGGCACCTCGGCGCCTACGCTGCCGGCGATTGGGGCGTCGCTCCCGGCGCCGCCGCCGGCTTCGCCGTCCAGGGTGGAGTCGAGGTCCGCCACGGATCGCTCGACCTCGAAGCCCGCTACGACGCCCCCGCCGGGGAAGCGGCCGCCCAGGGCGGATCGGTGCGCAGCTGGCTCCTCGCCGCGACCCTCGTGCCGTGCGCGCGCTGGTCGGTGCTCGCGCTCTGTGGCCTCGCCTCGCTCGGTCGCGTGCAGGCTTCCTCGAGCGGAGTCACCTCGCCCGAGACGAAGGAGGCCTTCTTCGCCGGCCTCGGAGGTCGCATCGGCGTCGAGGTCCCGGTGACGCCGCTCCTCGCCTTCGCGGTCCACGGCGATCTCGAGGGGAACGTCACGCGCAGCACCTTCCAGCTGGACGGCACCCCCGCCTGGCGAGCGCCGGCGCTCCTCGGCGGCGTCGGTGCCGGCGCCATCGTGCACTTTCGCTGACGGATCGGGCGCCCTCTCACCAAGATCCATGCGGTGACGGACACTCCGCCGACCTTTCGCGAGGTGTTCGACGAGCAGCTCCCCTTCGTCTGGAGCACGCTGCGCCGGCTCGGCGTGCCCGACGCGGATCGCGAGGATGTGGCCCACGATGTGTTCCTTCACGTGTTCCGCCACTGGCCCGACTACGACCCGACGCGCCCGCTGCGCTCGTGGCTCTTCGTCTTCGCCGCGCGCGCCGCTTCGGACCACCGGCGCCGGGCGCGGCATCGGTACGAGGTGCTCGGTGACGTCGACGAGTCGGTGGCGACCACCAGCGGCGCGGAGCCGATCCGTGCCCGCGAGCAGCAGGCGTTGCTCCAGGAGGCGCTGCAGAGCGTGGACGAGGAGCGCCGCCCGGTGCTGTTGCTGCACGAGCTCGAAGGCCTCGCCATCCCCGAGGTCGCGCGCGCCCTGGGGATCCCGTTGAACACCGCCTACTCTCGGCTCCGCGTCGCGCGCGAGGAGCTATCAGCCGCGGTCCGCCGCATCCACGCCCGGGGGTCACGATGAACGACGATCTCGATCCCGATCTCAAGGCGCTCTTCGCGGCCGAGAAGGACGAAGGGCCGCCGGCGGAGGTGCGGGACCGGCTCGCGGGCTCCCTCGGCGCCGCGCTTCTCCAGCCGGTGCCGCCACCGGCAGGCGCGGGGGTCGCCGCGCCGGTGGCCAAGGGGATGGTGACGGCAGCGAAGGCGTGGACCATGGCGGGCGCGGCGTTCGTCGCGGGCGGGACGGCGGTGATCGTGCTGTCGTCGGCGCGTGGACCGGTCGTGCCGGTAGTAGCGCCGCCCGCAGCGACCACGGTGGTGGCCGAGTCGGCCGCGCAGCGACAAGCCGACCCGGTGATCCCGCCGCCGGAGCCGCTGGTGGCCGACGCCGGGTCGGTGGCCCCGCCGGTCGCATCGCCATCGACGGATCACGCGGCGGCGCCCGTGGTCGACGCGGCGGACGGTATCTCCGCAGAGCGTGCGCTGCTGGACGACGCGCGCACCGCGGTGAACGGGAAGGATCCCGCCGCGGCACTGCGCATCCTCGACCACCACGCGCGGCAATTTCCTCACGGTCGGCTGTGGGAAGAGCGAGAAGCGCTCGCCGTCGACGCGCTGGTGCAG
>JAMFST010001450.1 GCA_026225435.1 Labilithrix luteola | reverse complement strand
GCTCATGCCGCCGCTCGGGCTGCTCGTCGGGCGTGGACCCTGGCGCCGCTGGTGCACCGACTACCGACTTCGACCGCGACGATTACGCGACGCCGAGCAGCGAATCGACGTCCCGTCGTGGCGGCTGCCCGAACATGCGGACGTATTCGCGGCTGAACTGGGACGCGCTCGCGTAGCCCACCTGAAACGCGGCGGACTCGGCGCTCGCCGCGTGCGAGACCATCAGCCGGCGCGCCTCGAGGAGGCGCAGCTGCTTCTGGTACTGCAGCGGCGTCATCGACGTCAGCTCCTTGAACTGCCGGTGAAACGCCGAGGGGCTCAGCCGCGCGATCGACGCGAGCTCCTCCATCCGCACCGACCGATCGAAGCGATCGCGCAACGCGTGGACGGCGCGGACGATGCGCTGGGCGTGGCCGGTGGCCAGCGTCATCTCAGCGATCTCGGCGCCGTGCGGCCCGTCGAGGAGCCAGTAGCAAACCTCGCGGAGGATGCCGGGGTAGAGGACACCCGCCGCGCGCGGCATCGCGAGCAAGCGCGCCATCCGCAGGAAGCAGTCGAGGAGCGGCCCGTCGACCCGGGCCACGACCACCCCGCGGCGCGGGCCATCGCCGACCCGCGGCGGCTCCTCCATCTCCTGGTAGACTCTTCGCAGCAGGGCGAGATCGAGCTCGAGAGCGATGCCGAGCATGGGCGCTTCCGGGCTGGCCTCTGCCACCCACCCGACGCCCGGGAGCTCGAGAGTCGCCACGAGCGCGTGACCGGCGCCGTAGTGAACCGTCGTCTGGCCGAAGGCGGCAGCCTTGGCGCCTTGCGCGATGAAGCAGAGCGCGGGTTTGAAGCCCACCGGCCTGGGACGGCGGCTCCGGTCGGCGCGGAGGATGCGCGCGCCCGGCATGCGGGTCGCGACCGAGCTCTGCCCCGGGTGCGCGTCGGTGTATCGCCGCAAGGCCGCCACGAGCTCGTTCTCCATCGTAAGCCTCCTCGCCTCGACCTTAGCTCGCCGTGCGCGGAGGTCGCGATATGCCAGCAGGAACAGGCAAGAAGCGAGGAAGTCCCGGCATTCCTGTCCGCAACGGGGCCGCTAGGTTTCTCGCCGTCGGCCAGCGTCGGCCACCGTCGAGAGGGATGCCATGAACAAGGTCGTAGTCGTCACGGGTGCGAGCGGAGGAATCGGAGCGGAGCTGGCACGGCAGCTAGGAGCACGAGGGGCCACGGTCGTCCTCGCGGCGCGCCGTCGTGACCGGCTCGACGCGCTGGCCAGGGAGATCGGCGCGCACGCGCTCGCAGTGGTCACCGACGTCACGAGGAAGAGCGACGTCGAGCAGCTCGCGCGGACGGCGATCGAGCGCTTCGGGCGCATCGACGTCTGGGTGAACAACGCCGGCCGCGGGATCTCGTGCAGCGTGGCGGACCTGGGCGACGAGGAGCTCGACGCGATGTGGTCGATCAACATGAAGAGCGTCGTCCATGGCATCCAGGCGGTGCTGCCGCACTTCAAGGCGCGCAATGCCGGGCAGATCATCAACGTGTCGACCGCGCTCTCCAAGGCGCCCGGTGCCCCTGTCCGTGTCGCCTACGCCGCGGTGAAGGCGGCGGTGAACCTGCTCACCGCGTCGCTTCGGGTGGAGCTCAAGACCACGCATCCGGGCATCCACGTCACGCTCCTGGTGCCGGGGCTGGTGGCGACCGAGTTCGGGATCAACTCGCTGGGGAGCGGCAACGTCGACAACCGCACCCTCACCGGCGCGCAGCCGGTCGAGGACGCGGCCAGGGCGATCGTCGAGGTCATCGAGGCGCCGCGTTCGGAGGTCTACACGAGCGCCCGGGTGGCCGAGGGGGTGGCTCGTTACCTGCGCGAGCCGGACGTGGTCGAGAGCGAGCTGGCGGCGCGACGTCACTGAAGGGCACCGTCGCGCCCGACCCTCTTCGCGTGCGC
Organism: Labilithrix luteola; assembly: GCA_026225435.1. Classification (GTDB taxonomy): domain Bacteria; phylum Myxococcota_A; class Polyangia; order Polyangiales; family Polyangiaceae; genus JAMFST01. The sequence goes on along the minus strand of JAMFST010001450.1, from coordinate 564 downwards.
CGGGGCTCACCCCTTCGTGGGCGGCGCGAAGTAGTGCGCCTTCATGTCCTCGAGGAGCCCCGGCTCCTTCGGCTCCCAGCCGAGCTGGCTTCGCGTGACGGCGCTCGAAGCGAGCGCGTCGAGAGCGAAGAAGCGGCCGAGGAAACCGTAGTGCCCTTCGGCCTCGTCGAACGACTTGGAGACGACCGGCAGGCCGAGCCCTTCGCCCATGACGGCGGCGATCGTCTTGGTGGGGATGCCCTCCTCGGCGGCCGCGTGGAAGCGCGAGCCCGCCGCCCCTTTCTCGATCGCCAGGCGGAAGAGGCGCGCCGCATCGCGACGGTGGACCGCCGGCCAGCGGTTGGTGCCATCGCCGATGTACGCCGCGGCCCCCTTGCCTCGAGCGAGCTGGATCAGCCCCGGGACGAAGCCGTGATCCCCGTCGCCGTGGACGGTCGGAGGAAGCCGGATGGACGACGTGCGCACGCCGCGGGTCGCCAGCTCCTGGAGGATCTCCTCCGAGCGCGCGCGCGGCCACTCCGGCGGCGCGACGTCGGACTCGACGAGCTGACGTCCCGGCGCGAG
>JAMFST010001449.1 GCA_026225435.1 Labilithrix luteola | reverse complement strand
GAGCAGACCGTCAAGGAGCTCGCCGAGCGACACGGCGCCTACGAGACGCGGCTGCTCGCGGAGCGCGGCGAGGTGACGCAGGCGCTCTCCGATCGCCTCGCGCTCCACGCCCAGGGGCTGGACGAGAGCCTGCGCGTCACCGCCGGCACCGTCGGCGAGGCCTCCCAGCTGCTCCGTTCCGGCGGTGCAGAGCTGGTCGCGGTGGCGGAGATGTTCACCGCCGCGGTCGACCGCTACCGCGACGCCAGCGATCGCTGGCTCGAGAACCTCGGCGCCATCGAGGACGCGATCTCCCGCAAGGAGGGCGGGGGAGACGTCGCCGCGCTCCTCGGCTCGTACGTCGCCCAGACGCGCGAGGTCTTCGACCACTCGCTGCAGTTCCAGCGCGAGCTCTTCACCGAGCTCCGTGCCCTCCGTGGGCAGCGCCCGCCGTCCCACGGCGAGGGGGCCGAGGGGAACGCCTGATGATCGGCCTGGAGGTCGAGGACGAGACGTCGATGAGCGCGCCGGTGTGGCCCGCTTTCGGCGACCTCATGGCCTGCCTCTTCGGGCTCTTCGTCCTCTTCTTCGTCTGGATGATCGCCTTCCAGGTCGACCTCACGCACGACCTCGATCGCGAGCGGGCCGAGCACGCCGCCGAGGCCACGCGGAGGGAGGAGCTCGAGCGCGCCCTCGCCGGCCCGCTCGCCGATGGTCGCATCACCCTGGTCGACGGCCGCATCGGCATCCGCGGCAGCGTCCTCTTCGGCCTCAACTCGGCCGACCTCGCCCCCGAAGGCGCCAGCCTGCTCGCCGGCCTCGCCGCGCCGCTGCGCGCCTACCTCACCAACCACGACGAGCTCATCATGGTCTCGGGCTTCACCGACGACCGCGCCATCAACAGCTCCCCCCAGGGCTACAAGGACAACTGGGAGCTCTCGGCCCAGCGCGCCCTCACCGTCACCCGCGGCCTCGTCACCGCCGGCGTCGCCCCGGACACCATCTTCGCCGCTGGTTTCGGCGCGAGCCACCCGGTCGCCAGCAACGAGACCGCGGACGACCGGGCCAAGAACCGCCGTGTCGAGATCTCGCCGATTCCGCGCAGCAGCAGGCAAGCGCCGTGAGCGCGCTCGCCACGCGCGTCGACGCGCTCCGCCGGGACTTCGCCGCGGTCTTCGACGGCCCCGGCTTCGGCCTCATCGAGGCGCTCCTCGCCCGCGCGGAGGCCCTCGGCGGCGAGGCAGGCGCCCGTCTCCTGGCACGCGCGTCCCTGCGCATCGAGTCCCTCGAAGCCGCCCTCGCGACCGCCACCCTCGAGGTCACCCGCGAGCTCGAGGCGCTCGGCGAAGCCGCCCCCGCCGCCGCGCGCGAGGCAATGGCCTCTGGAGACCGTCGGGCCGCGCGTCGAGCCCTTCGCCGAGCCCGCACCGACGTCGCCCGCGCGCGTGAGCAGGTCGGCGTCTCCTGGGCGGCGCGGCTCGCCGGCGAGGCGACGTCCCGAGGAGAAGGCGGCCTCGGACGCGACCTGACCGCGCTCTGCGGGGACGGAGTCATCGACCGAGACGCCCACGCGCACGCCGTCGCGCTCGGCAGCACCCTGTCGTCGGCGCTCTTCCGCCGATCCGCGGAGAGCGCGCGCGCCGCGGTCGCCATCGCCCGCTCCATCGACAACCTTCCGGAGTCGGCCGGCCGGTACAACAGCCAGGCCCTCG
>JAMFST010001448.1 GCA_026225435.1 Labilithrix luteola | reverse complement strand
GACCAGCGGGAAGCCGTCGGGCAGGCTCAGATCGGCGCGCGAGTAGGCGTCGGCGAAGCGCTCGTCGTGCTCCGCCATCACCACGTGGTCGACGTTGGGGGTGAAGACGCGCCCCCCCTTCTTCCGCTCGACCAGCCGCTCGACGGCGGCGACGGCTTGCGGAAAGGTGACCGCGTCGACCCAGAGGCGCCCGATGGAGAGCCCGGCGCGCCGCTCATCTCTCACGGCCTCGGCGCTCGTGCTCACTTGAAGTTGATTTTGTCGGTCGGCCGCAACAGGACCGTGCCGAGGAAGCGGTCACGCCCGATCTGCTCGATGCACTGCGAGCTGGTGACCACCTTCGTCTCGCCGAGGAAGACGCACAGGATGGCCGCGTCGGCGACCTGCGCGAGCGGGACGCTGATGACGTTCTCCGACGGGAGGCGCATCACGCAGATGGCGCGGGTGCCACGCGACGCGAGCGAGCGCATGCGCGACTGCATCGCCGCCATGTGCCGCAGATCGATCGCGCGCGCATCGAGGATGACCAGCGAGTGGCCGAGCTCCGCGGAGACGCGCGCCAGACCGCTGGCGACGTGCATCGTGCCGTGCGGCGAGCGCTTGCTCGAGCCCATGAGCGCGAGCGTGTTCCACTCACGCGCCTGCGCGCGGAGCCAGATGCGCTGCCACGCCGGGCTTATGGGTCCGGTGTTGGCGCCACCTGCTGCGACCTCCGCGGCGGGCAGCATCGACGGCTGCGGGGCACGGGGCGGCTCGGTGGCGGCGCCGACCTGCAGACCAAGGTTGATTTCGGGGCTCGACGTTTGGGGTCTCACGCGTGGACCTCGATGCTACGCCAACTGCGATGGCGAAAGGAAACCCACGACGCGCAATGTCGTGAAGGAAATGGCGAAAGCGTGGTGGTGCGTGACGGTACGCCAAGCCCCGACAGCAGAATCAGGCGAGACCGAGGGCACGTCGCATCGCCTCCTGAGCCACGGCGACCGAGTGGTGCGTCTCGAGGTACGCGTAGGCGGCCTCGCGCAGGCGCGTCCCCATCGCCAGGTCGCGCACGACCGCCAGCGTCCCGGCGGCGAGCTCCTTCGGATCATCGGCGATGAGCAGCTCGCGGTCGTTCTCCAGCGGCAAGCCGGCGGCACCCGCGCGCGTGGTGATGACCGGCAGCCCGGCGCGGAACCCCTCGAGCAGCTTGATGCGCACCCCCGAGCCGCCCGCGATGGGGGCGATCATGGCCGCCGCCCGCGCCTCGAAAGGGGCCAGATCGGCGACGAAGCCGTGGGTGACGATGCCGCGCGCCTTCCACGCCTCCGGCACCACTGGCTGGCCGTCCGCCAGCGGCAGCCCCGAGCCGATGATGTTCAAGGTGAGCTCCGGCGCGCTCTCCCGCAGCCGCGGCCACACCTCGCGACAGAACCAGTCGAGCCCGGCGACGTTGGGATGCCAGGCCAGGCTGCCGACGTACATCAGCTGGGGCGGCGACACCGGGGCGTACGGCCGCCGGGCGAAGCGCACGACCTGGGGGACCAGCTGCGCGGTCTTGCCCCCGGCCATCGCGGCGAAGGTGCGCGCGTCGTCCGCCGAGATGGCCACCGTCGCGTCCACCGCCGCCAGCGTCTCGCGCTCGAAGCGCTGCGCCAGCCGGTGCTCGTCCTCGGCGAGGAGGCGCACCGGGCCGCGTTGCTTGGCGGCGAATTGCCCGAAGAAGTCGCTCTCCACGTTGTGCTGCTCGAGCACCACGCGCGCGCCAGGGGCGTACTTGCGGACCAGCGGCAGGTAGAGCGCCATCCCCAGGTGATCGAGGTAGACGACATCGAAGCGGCCGCTCGTCAGATGAGCGCGCAACGCCAGTCGGATCCGCCGGTTGTCCCACTTGGCCGCGAGGTACGGCACGCGCCCGAACGCCCGGACCAGCGCCACCCGCGGCACGTGCCGGGGGAACCGTTTCAGGTGCACCGGGTGGAAGATCGGCTGGAGCAGGGTCGCCTTCCCCAGCTCGCGCGAGAGCGCGGCCAGATCCTCGGCCGTGACCTCATCCTCTTGCACCGACAGCACCACCAGCGCCTCGACCTCGGGCAGCGAATCGAGGAGGCGAAGCTCGGCCAGGCTCCGGACCCGCCCGCCGGCGCTCGGAGGGTAGGGAAACTCCGTCGTCAGGTAAAAGACGCGCATCTCGGCTGGGCCCGTTTATGGCATGCTTCACCCTGAGCATGCGAGGGTACAAGCGCGTCCGCGCGGGAGTCACGTCGACACTGGGTGCGGTCCTGGGCCAGGTGCTGGTGACCGCGCTGGCAGCGACCTCGGCCGTCGGCTGCGCCAAGTCCGGGGGGGACAACGGCGGGAGCACCGCCGCGCTGAGCGGCGACGCCGGCATCGCGGACGACACCGCTCAACCAGGCAAGGCGGGGCTCCCCAACTGGCTCTACACCTCGGGAAATCACCTCTTCAACTCCGACGGGACCCTCTTCCACGGGCGCGGCGCGAGCCTGGCGGACACGCGCAGCTGCGACGCGTGCACCTTCAACAAGGCCAACCCGGACGAGGTGATCCGGCGCGCCGACACGCTCATCAACCACTGGAACGCGACCTTCGTGCGGCTGACGCTCGAGAGCTACGCCAGCGCCGAGGGGCGCACCCAGTGGCAGAGTGTGATCAACGACCGATCCTACCTGGAGGATCTCGTCACCATCACCAACCACTTCCGCACGCGCGGGGTCTACGTGCTGGTGTCGCTGTGGACCGACCCGAACTTCTCCTCGGAGGGGGTGCCGACGGCCGCCACGCGCGAGGAGTGGAAGCTGCTCGCCGCCGCTTTCCAGGGCAACCCCTACGTCCTCTACGGCGTGGCCAACGAGCCGGCGAACAACCTCGACGGCAGCTCCGACCAGGCGGTGTGGACGGAGATGAACGAGACCGTTCAGGCCATCCGTGACATCGAGCCGGCCGCGGGGCCGCACCACATCATCGCGGTCCAGGGGACGCGCGAGTGGGCCCGCCTGCTGACCTATTACGTCGGCCACCCCATCACCGCCGATCACGGGGAGAACGTCGTCTACGAGGAGCACTTCTACGATCCGGCGTCGCTCCTGCAGACGCAGCTGGTCGAGCCGGCCCAGCGCCTCCCGGTCATCATCGGCGAGTTCGGGCCGGTCTCGAAGGTCTCCACCATGACCATCGCCGACTGCACCAAGCTGATCTCCGTCGCCCAGGCGAACAACATCCCCTGGCTCGCCTGGAGCTTTCACTTCCGCTGCCCGCCCAACCTGCTGCAGGATCTCAGCAACGGGAGCTGCGGCGTCGACAGCGCGCTGGTGTCGGACGGCGACTGGGGCGCGCTCATCCAGAAGCAGCTGCTCACGCCCTGGTGAGAGCCCGCCGCGGCCTGTAGGCTGGCCGGACTCTCATGGCGAAAGCGCTGCTTTACACGGTCCTGCTGGCGACGCTCATCATACCCATCATGGCGTCGCGGCAGGAGTCGCGGCGGGTGGGCCTGCAGCGAACCATCATCGGTATCTGCGCCTTCTGCTTCGCCTACGTCGTCTTCGCCCTTTATGTGTACCCGGTGCTCAAGAGGTAGGCGACGTCGCGCTCGATCTGGATGGCGCGCTCGCCGTGGGCGGTCGCCTTGGTGACCATGGCGTAGGTGACCGCAAAGAGCACCAGGTTGGGGAAGCTGGTGAGCCCCTGATCGCCCCAGTCCGCCGTGATGCAGACGAAGGTCATGCCGAGGCCGAAGAGGCCGACGGCGCGCTCGTTGGGTGATCGCGCCAGGCGGTAGGCGCGCGCCGAGAAGTAGGCGTTGAAGGCGAAGAGCATCCACAGCGCGGTGAAGCCGGCCAGGCCGCCGATGGTCAGCAGCCACAGCACGCTGTTGTGGGCGATGAACTTGTACAGCGGGAAGTACTGCGCGATGTCGTAGAGCTGCGTGACCTCGTGGTACTCGAAGCCGAAGCCGGGGCCGACGATGGGGTTGTTCTCGTCGAGCGTCAGCAGCAGGTTGTCGTTCTCGACGTCGCGCGCGTCGCTCGACGTGTCGTTCTGCTCGATGACCGACGTCACCAGGCGCGCCGGCGCGTAGACCGGGTTCTTGTCGGCGGGATTGGCGCCGCCGACGACGATGTACCCGACCAGCAGCGGCGTGATCCACATCAGCTGGCGGAACACCTTCCGCTTGGCGACGCTGGGCGGCAGGAACAGGATGATCGTCACCATCCCGGCGCCGAGCCCGACGAAGGCCAGGCGGCGGTTGTTCATGGCGATGGCCACCAGGACGATCCCGCCGAAGACGAGCAGGCGGACGAGCGCGCGCTTGGTGCGTACCTCGATGAAGTGGCAGACGAGGATGAGGAAGGCCGCGTCGAAGATGACCGAGTCGCCGTGGGTGGTGGCGTACTCCGGCACCACGCCGAGCGGGCCGCAGACAACGAGGTACACCCAGGCGACCAGCGCCGAGCGCGCCAGCGCCACCAGGACGATGATGGTGGCGAGCGCGCGGAAGTCGTCCTTGCCGCGGATCGAGTAGAGGCAGCCGAGGGTGAAGATGGGCAGCGTGAGGAGCTGCAGGACCTGGAAGAACGACGGCGTGGGGGAGCCGCCGCGGAGCATGCCGTAGCCCCACATCCCCAGGACGACGGCGAGGAACACCATGACCATGCGGATGGCCGGCTCGGGCGCCGGCATGAAGGTCACCGGCTTGTAGGTCTTGCGCGCCCGGTACCAGAGGATGCCGGCGCAGAAGAAGAACAGCGGGAACGAGACGGGGAAGTTGATGAGCCCCTTGAGGCTCCCGTAGAGCGTCTCGTTGGCCCCTTCGAGCGGGGAGACCCAGTAGCCGGCGCCAGGGATCATGTCCGGCGGCTCGATGAAGAGGCCGAGCGCGACGAGCACCCGCGCGGTGATGTGCACCGGCGCGCGGATGGTCGCGTAGAACATCAGCGGCATCAGCAGGATGAAGGCGAAGATCGGCTTCGCATCCATCTGGCGCACGAACAGCGACGTCAGGAAGACGAACGCCAGCAGCAGCAGCGTCTCCTTGGCGAAGGTGTCCGTCTTCATGCGCGCGGCGGCAGTCTAGCGCTTCAGAACTTCGCCGGCGGCGTCGACCAGGCGAGGCCGATGAAGCCGACGTACTCGATGAGGCGGCCGGAGTACTGCCCTTGCTGCGCCGAGACACCGGGCGGGCCGTTGAGCGAGTCCTCGTGGAAGATCTGCCGGAAGGCGCGCCCGCCACCGTCGAGGGTGACGTACTTGCTGAGCTTGCGCTCGTAGACCAGCTCGCCCATGGCGAAGACGTACTCGCCCGGGGTGCCGGGCTTGTCCGTGGCGGCGCCGAGGATCTGCGAATCGCCGGTCGGGAGGACGGTGTAGAAGGCGCCTTGCAGGCGGATGGTGTTCTTCCCGAAGAGGTAGTTCACCGCGCTGGCCAGCTCGACGCGCTCCTCGTTGATACCGCCGAAGGGGCTGAACCAGGGCTCGATCTTGGCGTCGAGGACCGCCTGGAGCCTGTCGCGCGGGCGGTCGTCCGGATCGACCGGGTTGTAGACGGTGAGAAGCTCGCCGGTCGGGTACGGGATGGTGCTCGCGCGGTTCGCGTAGGGGCCGACCTGGTCCTCCGTGGGGAAGTCCTGGTGGGCGACGGCGGCGCCGCCGGCCAGCTCGGTGTACGTCCGCTTGCTCCAGTGGTGGCGGTAGCGGACCTCGGCGTAGCCCACGATGGCCGGCTTCGGCTGGATGTTCAGCTCCGTCTCGGCCGTGCCGTTCACCGGCGCGCGATCGGCGAGCTCCGTCTCGGCGTAGTGGAAGCCGATCGTTCCGCCCAGCTCGTCGTGCTTCGTGATCCGCTGCTCGAGCTTCGCCTCGATCGTGGGACCGAAGACCAGCGGGAGCTCCTGCTTGGACGTCTGATCCAGGCCGCCGAAGACGCCCATCTGCGCGTTGATGGTCAGGTTCAAGCGCGGGGTCAGCGCCTGCACGAGCGAGGCGTTGGAGTAGGACGCCAGGTAGGTGAGCTTCGCGCTCTGCGCCGCCGGCAGCGAGTAGATGATCGCCGGCGCCCCCTCCCCCTTCCAGCGCGTCGGGATGACCAGCGAGCTGGCGAGGATGGTGCCGTACTGGTCGAAGGTGTTGATCTGGAACGTCGTGCGCTTGTGCAGGATGGTCAGGCCGGCGACGCCGCCGTTGAGCATCTCGAAGTCGTGCCCGTGACCGGTGAAGTCCGTGTAGAGAATGCGCGGGGTGTAGGCGAGCACGAAGCCGTCGTGCCCCTCGCTCCAGAGCGCGCTGTACTTCAGCGACGGGTCGGTCTCGACGTCGCCCGCGTTGCTGCCCGCGGTCGAGCGGGTGCGCGCCTCGGTCCTATCTTCGACGGTGATGGTGCTCGACGGCGCCATGGGCACCAGGACGGGAAGCATGCTCGAGGGCGGATGAAATCACGGCGGCGGGAGCGCTGTCCACGATCCGTTCCGTTCCGGGCCGGCAACGGCTACGATCTGCCACCATGACGGGTCGTCTCGGGCAGCTGGGAAAACGCCTCGCCACCGATGCCTGGGAGCTGGCGCGGGTCGCCGGGGCGGCGGGGGTGGACGCTGCGCTCGTGCTCAACCGGCGGCCGAGCGCCCGCGACGTGGCCAAGCAGGTGGTCACCAACGACTCGTTCCAGATCCTCGCGCTCACCCGCCTGCGGGAAGAGGCGCGCAGGTGGCACGTCCCGCTGGCCAACCACCTGCTTCGCCGGGTGCAGACCGTGGTCTACGGGATCGAGATCGGCAACGACGTGAAGATCGGTGAAGGGGCCTACTTCGTCCACCCGGTGGGGATCGTCATCGGGGGAGACAGCCGGGTCGGCAACCGGGTGAAGTTCATGGGGTCGAACACGCTGGGGACCGCCAAGGAGAACGGCTACCCCATCGTCGAGGACGACGTGGTGGTCGGTTGCGGCGCACGCATCCTCGGCCCCATCCGGGTCGGCAAGGGGGCGACCATCGGGGCCAACGCGGTGGTCATCCACGACGTCCCGGCCGGCGCCACGGTCACCGGCATCCCGGCCCGCGTGCGGGAGAAGCGCGACACGTGACGGCGACGACGCGCGACGTCTCGGTGGTCATCGCCACCTACAACCGTACCGAGGCCTTGCGCGGCCTCCTCCTCGAGCTCGCCGACCAGACGGTCGAACGCGGCCGCTACGAGGTCATCGTCGTCGACGACGGCTCGAAGGAGGATGCCCGGCCGAAGCTCGCGGGGCTGGAGGCGAAGCTCGATCTGCAGGTGCTGCGGCAGGAGAACGCCGGGGCGGCGGTGGCCCGGCAGCGCGGCGCCGAGGCCGCGCGCGGAAAGCTGCTGGTGTTCCTCGACGACGACATGCGCGTCGAGAGGGATTTCGTCGAGGCGCACCTGGCCGAGCATCGCGTGGACGAGACCGCCGATGCGCACGGCCAGCTGGCCAGGCGGGTGGTCCTCGGGCGGCTGCGGGCGGAGACGAAGATCGAGTCGATGCCGCTCTTCGAGCGGTTCTACGCGCGCATGCTCGACCGGCTGGCGCACGAGGCGGCGGCGGGGCACGAGCTCACCGGCTCGCAGCTGTACACCGGCAACGTGTCGCTCCCGCGCGAGCTGTTCTTTGCCGCCGGCGGCTTCGACGCGACCCTGCGGCTGATCGAGGACGTCGACCTCGGGGTGCGCCTGGCGAAGGCAGGCGCAACCTTCGGCCTCAGCCACCGCGCCGCCAGCGTGCACGGCTCGGATCACGTCTCGATGGAGCGCTGGCTGGAACGCTCGCGCAAGGACGGCGTGTACACCACGCGGGTCGCGCGCAAGCACCCCGGCTCGGCGGACGCGAGCCCGTGGCGCCACCTCGGAAAGGTGAACCTCCTGTCGCGCCCGGTGCTGGCGCTCAGCGTCGCGCTGCCCGGGGTCGCCGGCGCGATCGGCGCGCTCGCCATCCGCACCGCGCAGACCGCGGACAAGATCGGCCTGTCGCGCCTCGCCATCCACGGCACCGTGCTGGTGTACGGGATCCAGTACTACCGCGGCGTGCGCGAGGAGACCGGCGGCCCGGCCGACGTCGTGCGCGAGTACCGCGCCTTCCGCCGCGGGCTGCGCAACCTGGAGGCGAGCGCCGCGCGCGAAGGCTTGCTGGCGATGATCCGCGCCGACCACCAGGCGCTCCTCGCCAGCCAGGAAAAATACGGAGGGCGGGCGGCGAGCGGGCGGCGGCTCGCCGTCGACGCCGTGCAGAACATCGGGTTCCAGACGATGATCGGCGTCCGCGTGATGCGCGCCATGAGGGACTCCGAGGTTCCGCTGGGCGCCAAGTTCGTCTCCCGCATCCTGCGGCACGCCTACGGCTCCGACGTGCACTGGGACGCGGAGTTCGCCCCCGGGGTGGTCCTGGTCCACGGCTTCGGCCTGGCCATCAGCCCGGCGGCCAAGATCGGCCCGGGGTGCATCCTCTTCCAGGGGGTCACGCTGGGGCTCGGGCGCGACCCCGACAGCGGCGCGACCGGCGGCCCGACCCTCGAGCCGGGGGTGCAGGTGGGCGTCGGCTCGGTCATCGTCGGTCCCGTCACCATCGGCGCACGCACCAAGGTGATGGCCAATTGTACGGTGGTGCGCTCGGTCCCCGCGGACAGCGTCGTCGAGGCCGCGGTGCCGAACGTGCGCACCCGGCCGGCGCGCGGCTGATCCTCCGTCAGCGCGATTCCGCGCATTTTGCCGCGCCGAGTCACGTGTTCCTGAGCGCACACTCGGCGGATGGCGCTGAACTACATCGACCTGTTCGACCGGGCCGTGGCGACGTCGCGCGATCGTCTCGCGCTCGTGGACGAGCGTGATCGCTTCACCTTCGGGCAGCTGCAAGCGCTCACCTACCGGCTGGCCAACACCTGGCGCAGCGAGGGGGCGCGCCGCTCGGCGCCGTTCGCGGTCCTCAGCCCGAACACCACGATGGCCATGGTGGCGATCCTCGGCGGGCTGCGCGCCGGCGGGGCGTGGTGCAACATCAACCTGCGCAACGCGCTGGCGGTGAACATCGACGTGCTCCGGCGCGGCAAGTGCGAAGCGCTCTTCTTCGATGCGAGCCTCGCGCTGGTGATCGAGCAGGTGCAGAACGAGGTGCCCACCTTGCGCTGGCTCGTCTGCCTGGACCGCGACGTGGGCGACATCCCGTCGCTGGGGACCTTCGTGGAGGGGGCGAGCGACGCCGCGGTCAACGTGCGCCTCGCGGAGCACGAGGTGGGCATGCAAGGCTCGACCGGCGGCACGACGGGAAAGTCGAAGGTGGTCCGCCACGGCCCCGGCTTCCTCGCCATGAACGCCCTCGGCTTCATGACCGACCTGCCGATGAGCGAGCCGCCGGTGAACCTGGCGCTCGCGCCCATCACCCACGCCGGCGGGATCGTCGCGATGGCCTGCCTCGCCATGGGCGGCACCGTGCACCTCATGCCGGCGCCGGATCTGGACAAGCTGCTGGCCGCGGTCGAGGAGCACCGCGTCTCGCTGCTCTTCCTCCCGCCGACGCTCATCTACGTCCTCTTGAACCATCCGCGCACGGCGATGACCGACTTCTCCTCGCTGCGCTACCTGATGGCGGCGGCGGCGCCGTTCAACGTGGAGAAGATCGCGCTGGCGCACGACGTCTTCGGGCCGGTGGTGTGCCAGTCGTTCGGGCAGACCGAGTCCGGCTTTCCCCTCACCTTCATGCCGCCGCACGCGGTCACCGAGGCCCTGCGCGAGCCCGATCTCGCCCACCG
>JAMFST010000171.1 GCA_026225435.1 Labilithrix luteola | reverse complement strand
TCGCGCCGATGACGAGCACGAAAGACGGCGGAGGAGCGGCGGGAGGACCGCGCGAGTACTCCTGCCTGGTGGTGGAGGACTCGCCGATGATGCGGCAGCTCCTGGTCTTCGCTCTCTCGCGCGTGAAGAACCTGAAGGTGACCGAGGCGGACGATGGCGTCGACGGGCTGCGCAAGCTCGCCGCCGGCAAGTTCGACATCATCCTCACCGACATCAACATGCCCATCATGGACGGGCTGAAGCTGGTGAAGCGGGTGCGGAGCGATCCGACGCACCACGCGACGCCGGTGGTGGTGATCACGACGGAAGGCTCGCAGGAGGATCGCGCCCGCGCGATGCAGCTCGGCGCCACCGCGTACATCACCAAGCCGATCCAGGCGCCGCAGGTCATCGCCAAGGTGCGCGAGCTCCTGAAGCTCGACGGCTGAGAGGGCGCCCGTAGACCGCGGATATGGCCGCGAGTCGTCGGTCGGGGGTCGTCACCCTACAGAAGTAGGGCTCCTCACCCGCTCCCTAGCCTCGCAGCCATCTCCACGGCCTCCGAGCACCCTCTCGGTAAGCGGAACTTAGGAGCCGGCGATGCACGTGAAGATCTGCGGCGTTACGCGAGTAGTCGACGCCGAGGCCGCGGTGAAGGCCGGGGCGACGGCCATCGGGTTGAACTTCGTTCCGGGGAGCCCGCGGCGGGTCGACGCGGCCCGTGCGCGGCTCCTCTCCGAGGCGATCGCGGCGGCTTCCGGCGGCAAGGTGCTGGTGGTCGGGGTGGTCGCCGATCTGTCGATCGAGGCGATGAAGGCGCTCGTCACCGACGCGAAGCTCGGGTGCCTGCAGCTGCACGGGGACGAGCCGCCCGAGGTGCTGGAGGCGATGCTTCCGCACGCCTACAAGGCGCTGCGCATCGGCACTGCCGAGGACGTGGCAGTGGCGGCGACGTACCCCGGCGAGTACCTGCTGGCCGATGCCAAGAGTGACGGCGCGCTCGGGGGGACGGGAAAGACCTTCGACTGGTCGCTGGTCGCCGGGCTGGCACGGACCCGCAAGCTGACGCTGGCCGGCGGGCTGCGACCGGACAACGTGGCCGAGGCGGTGCGCGCGGTGCGCCCCTTCTGCGTCGACGTGGCGAGCGGCGTGGAGCCGGAAGGGCAACCCGGGATCAAGGATCCCCGGTTGGTCGAAGCCTTCGTCAGAGCAGCGACGTCAGCTTGATGATCTCCTGCGGGTCGTCGCTGGTGGCGCGCTCGAGGAGCTCGTCCGCCGGGGAGCGACCGCGGGTGACCAGCGCCTTGAGCGGCTCGAGATGCACCGACTCGTCGCGACCGTCGGCGCGCTTGAAGGCGCGACGCTGGAGGCCCGCCTCGGCGATCTCCACCAGGCGTGAGCCGATCTCGTGCAGCGGACGGCCGCGGAAGCTGGCGCGCACGCCGAGCTGAGCGATCGCGGCGCGGCTGGCCGACACCTCGTCGTGGGTCCAGCCGTCGACGAGCGCCTCCGCCTCGGAGAGCGCGCGGTGATCGTAGAGGATGCCGGTCCACAGCGCCGGCAAGGCGACGGCGAGCGCGGAGCTCTGCGAGTCGGCGCCGCGGATCTCGAGCGTGCGCTTGAGGCGCACCTCCGGGAAGAGCGTGTTGAGGTGCGTCTGCCAGTCGCCCAGCGTGGCCCGGTGCCCCTCGAAGCCGTCCTTCCAGAAGGCGCGGAAGGTCTGCCCGGTGTTGAGGACCGGCTTCCCTCCCCGCTTGATGAGGAACATCGGAATGTCGAGCGCCCACTCGACGTACGCGGCGTAGCTCGCCCCCTTGCCCCACATGGCGGGCACGAGGCCGGAGCGGTCCGGGTCGACATCGAGCCACACGCGGCCGCGGTAGCTGGCGCCTCCCCAGCGCGCCTTCTCCTTCCACGGGCTGTTGGCGAACAGCGCGGTGGTGAGCGGCGAGAGGCGCAGCGCGACGCCGAGCTTGCGGACCGCGTCGGCCTCGTTCTCGTAGTCGTAGTTGGCCTGCACCGTGGAGGTGCGGAGCATCATGTCGAGCGCGTGGCCGCCGCGGGTGGGCAGGTACTCGCGCATGATGCCGTACCGCTGCTTGGGGACGAAGGCGAGGTCCTCGCGCCGGGCGAACGGGTGGAACCCGAGGCCCAGCCAGGTACAGCCTAGCTGTTCCGAGATGGGTCGAATCTCGGCGATGTGCTCGTCGAGCTCGTCGGCGATCTCGTGCATCGTGACGAGCGGCGCGCCGGACAGCTCCAGCTGCGCGCCCGGCTCGAGGGTGATGGACGCCCCCTTGCGCAGCAGCGCGATCAGCGGACCGCCTTCGGTCTCGCGGTCGGCCTTCCAGCCGAAGTCCGCCTCGAGCCTCTCGAGGATGACGCGCACACCACGCTCGCCTTCGTACGGAAAGGGCGAGGCGTCGGCGCGGAACACGCCGGGCTTCTCCATCTCCGCGCCACAGCGGAACTCCGACGACGGCTTCTCCGCCTCGTGAAAGACGTGAAACAGATCGTCTGCCCGCGTGAGCGGCGCGTCGAGGGCGGGGTCGGTCGTCGTGGCCACGGGAGTCGGGTAGCTATAGCTGGCTCGCTCCGATGCCCAAAGCGAGATCGCGGTTGCGGTCGAGGTAGGTGCGCCCTCCGACGAGCCGACTAACGAGCATTCGGTGTGGCGCGGAGCGTCGGACGCGCCGTCACCTTGCGGTCGAAGAACCGCACGCGGCGCACGAGAAGGTCGAGGAGGAACACGGCGATCGCCGCGGCGACGAAGCGTGACCAGAGGTCTTCGTGGAAACGGATGGTTTCGCCGTGAGGAT
>JAMFST010001447.1 GCA_026225435.1 Labilithrix luteola | reverse complement strand
TACCGCATCTGCCGCTCGCTGGTCGAAGCGCACGATGGGTCGATCGACGCGGTCAACCGGCCCGAAGGGGGCGCCGCCTTCTCCTTCACCCCGCCGGTGCCGGTCGCTACCCCGCCAGGATGACGGTCATCTCCGGCGGGATCACGCCGCCTTCGACGGGCCGCAGATCGCTGGCGAAGAGCACGCGCGTCCCGTCGGCCACCTCGCCCATCCGCTGCGGGCGCTGGGTCGGGTTGAAGACGATGCGTCGCAGCTCGCTGCCGTGGTGGCGGGTGACCACCAGCAGCTCGCCGTGCGGCCGCGCCTCGAGCGAGCTGCGGGGGCGGTAACGGAGCACCGGATCGCGGCGGCGCAGCTCGATGGCCCCCCAGACCATCCCGAGGATCCCGCGGTGCGGCTCGCGATCGCGCTCCGCCCAGTCGAGCTTCGATCGAAGGAAGGTCTCCTTCGCCTGCGGGCTGGGGATGCGGGTGAGCGCCTCGGGGTGATCGAAGTCGGCGAAGCCCTTGAACTCGCTCCGCCGCCCCTCGATGATCTTGGCGCCGAGGTCCTCGTCGTGATCGGTGAAGAAGATGAACGGCGCGCTCGCGCCCCACTCTTGCCCCTGGAAGAGCAGCGGCGTCATCGGCAGCGCGAGCAGCAGCAAGGTGGCCGCGCGGAACGCTTCCATCGAGAGGCTCTGCGTCAGCCGGTCGCCGTGGGCGCGGTTGCCGATCTGGTCGTGGTTCTCGATGCAGTAGACGAAGTTGCCCGCCTCGAGCGCCGACGCCGAGGTGCCGCGCGACTCCTTCTTCGGGCCGTACATCTGCCCCTCGTAGAGCCACCCGTGGGTGATGGTCCGCGCCAGATCCTGCACGCCGGGCGTGTAGGCCGCGTAGTACCCGCCGTGCTCGCCGGTCAGGGTCACGCGCAGCTGGTGATGGAAGTCGTCCGCCCAGATGGCGCGCACGTGATCGCGGCTCACCAGCGCGGCGAGGTTGCGCTCGTCCTCGCAGAAGATGGAGCGCGGCGGGCTGCGCAGCGCGGCGTCCTCCACCATCTCGGCGATGATCGTCGGAGGCGTCTCGTCGCCGCGATACGCGTGCGTCGCGTCGAGGCGCATGCCGTCCATGCGGTAGTCGTCGAGCCACATCTGCACGTTGTCGCGCACGAAGCGGCGGTACCAGGGGCAGCCGAGATCGGGCGCGTCCCCCCAGCCGGTGCCGTGGGCGGAGAAGTACTCGTCGCTGTACGCCTTGAGGTAGCTACCCGACGGACCGAAGTGGTTGTAGACGACGTCGATCACCACCGAGAGCCCGCGCGCGTGCGCCTCGTCGACGAAGGCGCGCAGCTCCGCGGTGGTGCCGTACGGTGCGTGCGGCGCGAAGGCGGCGACCCCGTCGTAGCCCCAGCCGTGCTTCCCGTCGAAGCTGGCGAGCGGCATCAGCTCGATGGTGTCGATGCCGAGATCGACCAGCGCGCCGAGCTTGCCGATGGCGGCGGTGAGGGTGCCTTCGGGGGTGAAGGTGCCGACGTGCAGCTCGTAGAGGATGGGATCGTCCGACAGGCCGCGCGCCTCGTGCTTCCAGCGGTAGGTGGCGCTCTCGAGCCGCGCCGGCCCGTGCACGCCGAAGGGGAGCGAGCGGGCGTACGGATCGGGGAAGACGTTCCCGTCGACGGAGAATTTGTACAGCTGCCCCTCGTGCGCGTCGGCGACGCGGAGGGTGAACAGGCCGTCCGCCCCGCGGGTCATCGGCAGACGGCGCACC
>JAMFST010001446.1 GCA_026225435.1 Labilithrix luteola | reverse complement strand
GGATGGCCCCGAGGCCGCCCATCACGTCGGAGATACCGACCACGCCGGTGACCGCCTCGGTGCACACCGCGGTGGCGACGAAGAGGGTGCCGGCCATCCAGGAGACGCCGCGCCGATCGGTGAGCTTCCACACCAGGGTGACGACGAGCGCGCCGTTGACCCCGTGGAGCAGCACGTTGACCCAGTGGTCGAGGAACGGCGTCTTGTCGCGCGCCCCCAGCGCCCACAACAGGCGCCACACCAGATCGGGGAGCGGGCGGTACGAGCCGATGCTGCGGTCGGGGAGCAAGCCCCAGAAGTCGCGGTGGAAGGCGTCGATCCAGTGCAGCTTGGAGTGCGGATCGGTGACCGAGCGGACGTAGGGGTTGGCGAGCAGCGCCTCCTGCTCGTCGAAGATGAAGTTGGTCTGCGTGGGGTGGCGCGTGAAGAGCGCCATCGAGAGGAAGCAGAGCGGCGCCAGCGCGGCGCCGAAGGTCGGGTCGTCCTCGAGGAAGTAGGCGCGGAGGTTGTGCCAGAAGCTCCGCTTGTAAGGGATCTCGTCGAGGTCCATTCAGTCCGCCGGATCGCCGAGATCGCGGACCGCCTCGGGCAGCTCGGGCTCGGGGATGTCGGGGACCTTCCACTGATCGCCCCAGAGGTGCGCGCCGCCATCGATGTACGAAGTGACGCCGGTGACGAAGCTGGCGGCGAACGACGCGAGGTAGACGATCAGCTGCGCCGTCTCCTCCGCCGTGCCGAAGCGCTTCTGCGGCGTCGCCAGGCGGCCCGCCTCGAGGAGCTGCGGCGGATACTGCGCGGTGCCGCTGGTGCGGATGACGCCGGGGGCGACGGCGTTGACCTGGACGTTGTGCGCCGCCCACTCGACGGCGAGCGTGCGGGTCATGTTCTCCACCCCGGCGCGCGCCGCACCGGTGTGCACCATGCCGGGGAACCCGCGCTGGATGTTGGCGATGACGTTGACGATGCGCCCGCGGCGGGCCGGGATCATGTGCGCCTTGGCCACGGCCTGGGTCATGAAGAACGTGCCGTTCAGATTGTTGCGGATGACCGCTTCCCAGCCGCGCGGCGACAGCTCGGCGGCGGCGGTGGGGAACTGGCCGCCGGCGTTGTTGACGAGGATGTCCGCCGGACCGAAGGCGGCGCCCACGCCGGCGACGAAGGCGTTGATCTCGTCGACGTTGCGGATGTCGCAGAGCGCCGCGTGCACGTCGATGTCGCGCGCCACGAGGTGGAGCCGGCCGGCCTCGAGCCGCTCCGGGTTGCGCCCGCAGATGGCGACGCGCGCTCCCAGCTCCCCCAGGATCTGCGCGGTGCACAGGCCGATGCCGCTGGCACCGCCGGTGACGATGGCGGTCTGTCCGGCGAAGAGCCCGGGACGGAAGATGCTGGGCACGATCAGCCCTCACCCTTCAACGGCTGCAGCGAGCTTCCGCGGGTGCGGATGGCTTCGCGCGCCAGCTCGTCGGCGCGCTCGTTCATGGGGATGCCGGCGTGACCCGGCACGTAGACGAAGCGGGCGCGCGGGTGGGCCGAGACCTGCACCTTGATGCGCGCGATCAGCTCGGCGTTGGCCTTCGCCTTCCAGCCCTGCGAGAGGACGCCGATGGCGTACTTGCTGTCGGTGTGGACGACCGCGTCCACGTCGACGGGGATCGCCTCGAGCGCGCGCCACACCGCGGTCAGCTCGCCGACGTTGTTGGTCCCGATGCCGAGGTACTCGTACCCTTCGCGCGGGTTGGCGCCCGGGGCGAGGACGACCATCCCCGCGCCGCAGGGGCCGGGGTTCCCGGAGCAGGCGCCGTCGGTGTAGGCGACCCAGGTGTCGGCCGCGATCTTGGTAGCGGCGACCGTCGCGTTCTTCGCGGCGGTGGCACGGCGAGTGCTTGGGTCTTTTTCTTTTGCCTCGACCGGAGCGCCGGCGACGACGGCGTCGTCGGCGAGGACGACGGCTGGCGAAGCGACCTCGAGGTTGCCCGCGGCCGCGCGGTACGCCCGCGGATCGTCCTTCTTGTAACGGATCTCGACCCGGCCCCCATCTGCCTCGAGCGTTCCGTCGGCGCGCGCGCGCGCGAAGACCTTCTGACCTCGGAGGCGTGCTTCCACCCACGGCATGAGCCGCGTTCTACCATCGGGAACGCGCGGAAGTTGCTAAGAACCCGCCCCCATGACGGCGCTCCTCCGGCGAAGCTGGCCGCTAGTCCTGTCTCTGGTCGTCTCCGGCGTGCTGATCGGGCGCACGGCGAGCGCCCAGGTGAACACCGAGAACCTGCGAAAGACCATCAAGGCGGGCGGCGTCTCCGGGACGCTCAACCTCGCGCTCGACGGGCACACCGGCAACACCGACGGCATCGCCGCGGACGTCTCCGGCGGCGTCGGCTTCGAGAAGGACCGCACCCTGATGTTCATCTACGGGAGCGCCGACTACACCCGCTTCAACGACGCGGTGAGCACCAACAAGGATTTTGCTCACCTTCGGTACAATTATAACTTTTACCACTGGCTGGCCGGCGAGCTCTTCGCGCAGGCGGCGAGCGACCAGTTCCAGAACCTGAAGTTCCGCACGCTCCTCGGCATCGGCCCGCGCTTCACCGTGGTCAACACGCCGGACAAGGCGTTCCAGGTGTACCTCGGCGTCGACTACATGAACGAGCGCGACGTGTACGTCATCGACGTGACCACCCAGGAGGGGCGGCACCACGAGGAGTACGCCCGTCTCAGCTCCTACATGGCCGTCGCCTACCAGCTCGACAAGCGCATCGCCATCGCCTCGACCAGCTACTTCCAGCCGCGGCTGGAGAAATGGTCGGACATCCGCTTCCTCAGCGAGGACGGCTTCATCTTCACGGTGACCAAGCACGTGAGCGCCGCCATCACCTACAACATGCACTACGACTCGAACGCGGTCGCCGGCGTCAAGTCGACCGACACGGAGCTGAAGAACACGCTCACGTTTGCGTTCTGACCCGTTCGCGGAAGCGCGCCACCTTGTCGCGATTGCCGCAGGTGGCGGCGCTGCACCAGCGGCGGCGGTGCGACTTGGTGCGATCGTAGAAGTACAGGACGCAGTCGTCGCTCTCGCACTGGCGCACGAGCGAGAAGTCGCCGTTCACCAGCAGCTCGGCGGCCGCGAGCGCGACGGGCACGAGCAGATCGCGGGCGGTCTTGCCCTCGAAGACGCGCTCGAGATGGATCCCCCCCTCGAAGTCCTCCGTGAGGACCATCTGCTGGCGGCTATCGCGCAGGAACTCGTTCAACAGCTCGACGTCGAGCCGCTCGCCGTCGCGCTTCTGCTCGATCAGCGCGCGGATGTTCTTGCGCAGCTTCACGGTCAGGCGAAGCAGGTCGCCGTCGCGCATGGGCGGCGGGTCCTCGTCGAGCGCGAAACCGGCTTCGTCGAGCCACTCGAACACGTGATCGTCGTCGGAGAGGACGTCGACCGGCTCCCCGTCGACCAGCATCTCGGTGTTGAGCAGGTCGAGCGCCGGGTTGTCGGCGAGGAACGACGGAGGCACGGACTCTGACCAGACCACGGGGTCACGGGGGCGTCCGCGGCGGGCACGAGGGGAGGGGGTGGACATCTTGCGGCCCCAGAATTGTAACGTTCAATATCGACGTTGACAAGTTACGAACTGCGGGCCAATACGACACTAGTGAAGTCAATTTTCAAACGTTACAATTCTCCCGCTCTCGCAGGCCCGCCCCTCTGCCTGTTCGCCGTCAGCCTGCTCGCGCTGGCATGCAGCCCCGCCAGCCCGAGCCACTCCGCCGAAAGGAATCTGCCGATGACCACCGCCGAGATCCTCACCGTCCCCCCCGTCGCCCTCAAGCGCATCCAGGCCGATGGCGTCGACGTCTTCTACCGGGAGGC
>JAMFST010001445.1 GCA_026225435.1 Labilithrix luteola | reverse complement strand
GGGTGAGGTTGGAGCCGGCGGGGGGATCACCGAGGCCGCACGTGTCGACGAACAGCGCGGCGATCCCCACCTGCCCCAGGACGCCCGCCTGGTCGACGGTGCAGCTCGCCTCCACCTGCGTCGGGTCCCAGGTCGGGTCCTCGGCGGTCGAGGGGATGTAGTCGAGCACCGAGCCCCCCTGGATGGGGGTGTGCGTGTAGAAGTCGCTGGTGATCGAGCAGGAGCCGGTCAGCTGGAAGGCGAGCGTGATGTTCGCCGTGTCGCGCAGCTGCCGCCCGAGCACCTTGAGCAGGTTCTCCTGCGTGTCGCCCGACTCGACGTAGAGCACCGTCCCCGGGAGCGCGCTGCACGCGGGGACGGCGAAGGCCGGGCGAGACGCGAACATCAGGGGGAAGGCCACCGCGGCCGGGAGGAGAGCGGCGAGGGGAGAGCGGATCTTCATGCGGACCTTCAATGGGAAACCTGCATCTGGAGGCTTTCGAGGAACGTCGTCAGCGGCGCGTCCAGCGACGGGTCGAACGTCGTCACCCACGGCTCCGTCGTCCCCTCGGTGAGCACGCTGCCAGCGGGCATGCCGCCGGTGCGAATCAGCTCCACCACGTCGGACAGGTGGGCGTAGTTGCCGCCGTGCCCGTACGGCGCGGTCAGCGCCACGTTGCGCAGCTGCGGTGTCTTGAAGGCGCCGAGCGTCCCCGGCGTGGCCACCGGCGCGGGGCGCGCGAGAGACGGATCGTCGCTCCAGCTGCTCCCCAGATCGAAGGCGCTGGCGAGGAGCTGCGGGATGCCCGCCTGCCGCCCCGGATCGGCGCCGTCCTCGATGCTGCCGCCGGGGAAGCGGAGCACGTGGAAGGCGTCGTCGGTGAGCCGCGGCCCGTAGTGGCACTGCGCGCAGCCCGCCTGGAGGAAGGCGAGCAAGCCGTCCTTCTCGGCGTCCGCGAGCGCGGCGGTCTGGCCGCTGGCATAGGCGTCGAGCGTCGCGCCGGCGCCGCGCAAGGTGCGCTCGTAGGCCTCGAGCGCCTTGCCCACGTTGACGAACAGCTGCGTCACCGCCTGCTGATCGGCCGGCGCCATGGCGTCGTAGGCCGCTTCCCCCGGCTGTCCGGTCGGCGGGAAGCGGGTCATGTCGTCGAGCGGAGGCAGCGGCCCGAAGACCGTCTCGTAGAGCGAGCCGTAGTTGGTGGCGACGGCGTGCGCCACGAAGAGGCGCGACGAGCCGAATTCGTTGGGCAGCTCGATGGGCACGAGCGCCTGCGACCACAGCGAATCGGCGCGCCCGTCGTCGAAGGCCCAGCGCGTGTAGCCGGCGAGGGTGAGCGACGGCGAGTTGCGGTTCACCCTTCCGACGCCGTCCGGCGAGGTGGGGAAGCCGTCGGAGAACTGCCGCAGCTGCCCGTGGCAGGAGTTGCAGGCCACCATGCCGTCGGGGGAGAAGCGAAAGTCGACGAAGAACTTCGAGCCGAGCGCCGCCGCCGGGATCGAGTCGGCGTACTTGTTGGACGTGCTCGGCGGCGGCGGGCTCGCCAGCGCCATGTCGGCGAGGAGCACCTGCTGGTCGCGGGTGAAGCGCCCATCGGTGAGCTG
>JAMFST010001444.1 GCA_026225435.1 Labilithrix luteola | reverse complement strand
GGCTGGTCGTTGCGGGTGCGGTCGAGGAGCGGCGTCATCACCAGCAGCCCGCCGACGACGATCTGCGCCGCGGCCAGCGCCAAGATCTCCTTCGACCCGTGCAGCAGGTGACGGAGCTCGAAGAGCGGCAACAGGTACCATTCGGGGCGCGCCGGGTAGTCGCTGGTCGTGTCGGCCGGTGCGTCGAGCCACGCGCCGTGGGTGGCGATCACCCAGGCGAAGAGGACGACGGTCATCGCCAGCACCAGCGCGATGTTGCGCGCCGCCTGGCCGTAGGCCGACGCCGAGCCGCGGAACGAGGTCGCCGCCTGCGCCTCCACGTGCCACACGAGCCGCTGCCGCCAGCGCAGCACCACCAGGAGGAGGAACGGCAGCAGCGCCACGTGCAGCGCGAAGAAGCGCAGCAAGGTGAGCGTGCCCATCTCGCTTCCGCCCTGGACGATCGACTGGATCAGCGAGCCGCCGGGGACGCCGGAGACGATGTTCAGCTCCACCTGCCGCGCCCAGTAGCCGAACTGATCCCACGGCAAGGCGCGCCCGGTGACCGCCAGCAAGAGAACCAGGAGGAAGGTCAGGAGGCCCGCCCAGTAGGCGACCTCACCGGGCTTCCGGTACCGGCGGCTCACGATCGACTCGACCACCAGCGTCAGCGCCACCACGATGAGCGCATCGCTCGCCGCGTGGTGAAGGCCGCGCACCAGCCAGCCGCCGGGGACGCGGAAGCTGAGGAAATGGACGCTCGCCCAGGCGTCGCGCGCGTCGGGGGCGTAGCCGGTCATCAGCGCCACCCCGGTGATCGCCTCGGCGGCGAAGAGCGCGACCACCAGCGGCGCCAGCGTGCGTGCCCAGCTCGCCCGCACCGCGCGGCCGTGGATGGCGCGCTCGCGGATGTGGGCGCGCAGATCGGTGCGCTCGTCCCACCAGGAGACCAGCCGTTCGCGACGGGGGCTCACGTGAGCGCGATCCGGTCGGGGGTGCCGACCTTGAAGCGGCGGAAGTCGACCACCACCACGCCGCCGTCGATGCGCGTGGTCAAGGTGTCGAGCCCGCGGGGAGAAGGTCCGGAGACCGCGGCGCCGTCGGCGGCGAAGGCCGAGGTGTGGCAGGGGCAGGTGAAGGTGCCACCGGCTTCGGCGTTCACCGCGCAGCCGAGGTGCGGGCAGATCGAGCTGAAGGCGGTGACGGTCGCGCCGCGGCGAACCAGCCAGGCCGAGCCGAGCTCCACATGGCTCTCCTTGGTCCAGGCGTCGTTGCGCTCGCTCACCACCTGCACCTTCTTGGGGACGCCGTCCTCGAGCGCGTCGAGGCGCACCGTCGGGACCCACGTCTCCTTCGACGCCCCGCCGCGCGCCGGAGCCGCGACGACGAACGCCGCTGGAGCCGCCAGTGCACAGCCTGCTGCCGCTATCCCGCCGAGAACGAAGAGGCGCAGCGCCTCCCGCCTGTCCGTGCCGTCTTCACTCACCCGGCGATGCTCCCAGCAAAACGACGCGGGGGAAAGATCCGCTCGGCGCATCGCAGCGTTGCTCGCCCGCCAACGATCGTCCAGGACGGCCCCTGTCCTGACCCGGACAGGGGGCGCCCTCCCGAAAACCGGTGTAAGACCGGGTCCACGCCCTGGCTCGCCGCGTGCTGACGCCCGAGCTCCCATGGCCGCCACCGCGTACATGACGATCCCGTCGCCGACCACATCCTCCGCAGCGCCCACACCGCCGTCCGACTTGATGGGGCGCGCACACGCGGTGCTCACCGGCACCTTCGGGCTCCAGTCGTTCCGCCCGTGGCAGGAGGAGGCGGTGCAGGCGCTGCTCGAGGGGGAGCGCAAGGTGCTGGTCATCGCCCCCACCGGCGGCGGCAAGTCGCTCACCTACCAGCTCCCGGCCACCGTGCTGCCGGGCACCACGCTCGTGCTCTCCCCGCTGGTCGCGCTCATGGAGGACCAGGTGCGCGGCCTCACCGCGCGCGGCATCCCGGCCACCTACCTCGCCTCCACGCTGGACATGGAGACCCGCCGCGAGCGCGAGGCGGGCTTCCTCGCCGGCAAGTACAAGATCGTCTACGCCGCCCCCGAGCGTCTCGCCTCCGAGGCCTTCGTCAACCTGCTGGCGCGCGCCAAGCTCTCGCTCGTGGCCATCGACGAGGCGCACTGCATCGCCCAGTGGGGGCACGACTTCCGCCCCGACTACCTGCGCATCGGCGCGCTCCTCGAGCGCATCCAGCCGCCGCGCCTCCTGGCGTGCACCGCCACGGCCACGCCCGAGGTCCGCCGCGAGATCCTGGCGCAGCTCGGCCTCGACGCCACCAACTGCCACGAGGTCCTGCGCGGCTTCGCCCGCCCCAACCTGCACCTCGAGGCCCAGTCGGTCGACGGCCCCAAGGGGGCCCGCCTGGCCACCCTCGCCGCCCTCAAGGAGGCGATCGGCGCCCCCGGCACCGGCTTGCCGGCCAAGGGGGGCGCCATCGTCTACGCCGCCACCCGCAAGGTCAGCGAGGAGACCAGCAAGGTCCTGCGCGACAAGGGCTACCGCGCTGCATTTTACCACGCGGGGATCGACGCCAGCGAGCGCACCCGCGTCGCCAACGGCTTCGCCCGC
>JAMFST010001443.1 GCA_026225435.1 Labilithrix luteola | reverse complement strand
GGTGTCTGTACCAGCAGTTCGCCGATTGCCAGATCACGCGCGAGTGCGACACCAGCAACCTGACCGGCTGCAGCACCGCCTGTCAGGACACGGTCAACCCGCAGTGCACCACCGCCGACGGCGGGACCATCGGCATGGACGGCGGCCCCAAGGCGGCCACCTCCGCGCCCGAGTGCCCGACGGGCGACACCAGCGGCGCCACGACCTGCGACACCTGCGCGGCGGCCAGCTGCGCCACGCAGAACACGGCGTGCCTCATGGCCGGGTCTACCCAGGCGAACCCGACCTACAACAGCCAGTGCAACCAGCTCGAGGCCTGCCGCGGCGAGTGCCGTGACACCGCCTGCCTCGCGCGCTGCGCGGTTGGTTATGCGAAGGGAGTCGCCGCGTCGGCCGCCTACGACGCGTGCCTCGCGGCCAGCTGCGCCACCGAGTGCGCCGCGCCGGTCATCGCCGACGCCGGCAGCGTGAGCGACGCGGGCGACGCGGGCGACGGCGGCGACTGACGCGCCGTCACGCGGTCACGGGAGCTTCATCAGCTTCTTGAAGCGCTTGGCGTCGGCGAACATGTCGACGTTGGTGAAGACGTAGAACGCGTCGTCGTGCTTGGCGGCGCGCGCCAGCTCGGCAAGCTTGTCGATGGCCGGGTCCTCGTAGCGGCTCTTGTGCCCCGCCGGCCCGGGCAAGCGGTAGTAGCCGACCTTGGCCGGGGACAGCCCGTGCGCCAGCGGGTCGCGCGCGGCGATGACACCGGCGTCCTTGGCGATGGCCTCGGCGTCGCTCGCTTCCCAGCTGGGCGGCGGCTCCCAGACGACGCGCTCGAAGCGCGGCTTCACGTGCGTGAGGAACTCCTTCACCGCCGCCTTGTTCGCCCGCGAGCTGGTGAACTCCGCCGGCGCGATGAAGAGGCCCGTGGCCGCCGACAGATCACGGGCGACGTCGGTCATCGTGGTGAGCGCGTTCTCGATGACCTTCCCTTCGCGGAAGCCCTCGGCGCCGATCTCCTTGGTGGCGATGATGGCGAAGCGGAAGGTGGGCGGAGCTTCGCGCTTCCAGCGACGGACCGATCCGCTGGCCGGCGTGGCGCCGTGCGCGTCGCCGACCTCCGTGTAGGAGAACTCCTTGAAGTAGCGCGTCGCCGGGACGGGAAAACCGCAGCAGCCGACGGTTATCATCGTCGGGACCCTACCACAGTGCGGTCACTCCTCGCCGGGCGCGACCGGATCTCCCAGGATGCGACGCGCCATGCGCTCGCCCAGCCGGCGGGCCACGGCGCTGCGGGCGTCCTCGTCATGGAGCGCGTCGGCGCGCAAGCTCGGCGCACCGGTGCCATCGCGGTCGACCGCGCGGACGTCGGAGGCGCGCAGATCGCCGGTGTCGCGCACCGGCTCGTCGCTCCTGTGCATGCGTATCCATCCGCGCGCGACGAGCCCGACCGTCAGCGCGCGTGCCTCGGGCGTGCCGCCGGCGCTGCGGGCGATCGACTCGGCGCGCTCGTCCTGGCGGAGCACCTGCACCTCGATGCGCGGGAAGTTGCTCGACGAGAGCGCACCGCGGCGCGCCAGCTCGTCGCGGACGCCGCTCGCAACCTCGTCGGCGGCGATGGCGTCGGCGTTCCTCGCCTCGGTCACCACCACCGAGAAGCGCTCGGGCGCGCGCTGGGCGTAGTCCGCCTGGTAACCGCAGCCGGTCAAGACCGCGAAGAACAAGTGAGCGACGACCTTCACGCGACGGCTTTACCCGACGATCAGGTTGATGATCTTGCCGGGCACGTAGATCAGCTTCTTGATCGTCTTGCCCTCGACGTGGGCGCGCACCTTCGGCTCGAGGAGCGCCGCGTCCCGCGCGGTCGCCTCGTCGGCGGTGATGGAGAGCTGCACGGTGCCGCGCATCTTGCCGTTCACCTGCACGCCGAGCTCGAGGACGTCGTCCTTCACCAGCGCGGCGTCGAACTCCGGCCACGGCTGGTAGGCGAGCGAGTCGCGCGCGCCGAGCCGGCGCCACAGCTCCTCGCCGATGTGCGGCGCGAAGGGGCTGACCAGGAGGGTCAACGTGCGCGCCGCCTCGTGCGGGACCGCCTTGAGCTGGCCGAGATGGCGGACGAGGATCATCATCGAGCTGACGGCGGTGTTGAAGCGCAGCGCCTCGATGTCCTCGCCGACCTTCTTGATGGTCTTGTGCAGGAGCTTCTTCGTCTCGGCGTCGATCTCCCCTTCGACCACCTCGCCGGTGCAGACGTTCCACACGCGATCGAGGAAGCGGCGCACGCCCTCGATGCCGCTGGTCTGCCACGGCTTCACCGCCTCGAGCGGGCCCATGAACATCTCGTAGAGGCGAAGCGCGTCGGCGCCGTGCGACTTCACCACGTCGTCCGGGTTGACGACGTTGCCGCGCGCCTTGCTCATCTTCTCGTTGTTCTCACCGAGGATCATCCCCTGGTGGACCAGCTTCTGGAACGGCTCGGCGTGCGTGACCAGCCCCTGGTCGAAGAGCACCTTGTGCCAGAAGCGCGCGTACAAAAGGTGAAGCACGGCGTGCTCCGAGCCACCGACGTACAGGTCGACTGGCATCCAGTCGGCGTAGGCCTGCGGCGAGAACGGGAGCGAGTCGTTCTTCGGATCGGTGAAGCGGAGGAAGTACCAGCAAGAGCCCGCCCACTGCGGCATCGTGTTGGTCTCG
>JAMFST010001442.1 GCA_026225435.1 Labilithrix luteola | reverse complement strand
GCGACGTTCGCGTCAACGCCATCTCGCCGGGGGGCACGGACACCGGGATCATCACCAAGCGCTTCTCACCGGAGCAGGCCAAGGTGGTGATGGATCGCATCAAGACGACCCTGCCGATGAAGCGGTTCGCCCAGCCGGAGGAGATCGCGAACGTCGCCGTCTTCCTCGGGTCCGACGAATCGTCGTTCCTGGTCGGAGAGGAGATCGTCGCCGACGGCGGCGCGTCGCGGCTAACGACGGCGTTCTAGGGCCGGCGAGCGGTTCGGCTAGCGGGTGACAGAGGGAGAGTGATGGCGGAGGAACCTAGCTTCACCCGCGCCGCCGCGAAGCTCGACACAGCGCATCGGCCGCCGCGTACGGCCCGAGCTCGCTCCGAGCCACCCGGTCGGCGAGCGCCGCGAGCGATTCGTCGCCACCGATCTCGCCGAGATCCTGCCCCAGCTGGTGCAGCGTCAGCGTCTCGATCTCGTAGCGCGCTCGCTGGACGCGCCGCGCGCTCAGCGCTCCCCCCTCGAGCAGGTACGCGCGATGGCGGTCGAGCGCGGCGACGACCTCGTCCACCCCGCCACGCGACGACGCGGTGGTCAGGAGCACGGGGGGCAGCCAGCGAGACGCATCTCGCGCGCGCAGCGATCGGGACGATCGCACCTGGAGATCGAGCTCACGCGCGGTTCGCTCCGCGCCCTCGCGGTCGGCCTTGTTCACCACCAGGACGTCGGCAATCTCCAGGATGCCGGCCTTGGCTGCCTGGATGGCGTCCCCTGCCCCCGGAGCGAGCAACACGACCGTGGTGTCAGCCGTGGCGACGACGTCGACCTCGGACTGGCCGACGCCGACGGTCTCGACGATCACCACGGCGAATCCGGCCGCGTCGAAGACCCGGACGACCTGCGGCGCCGACGCCATGAGCCCGCCCAGATGGCCATGCGTCGCCATCGAGCGGATGAAGACTCCGGCGTCTTCCCCGTGCTCCGCCATCCGTACCCGGTCGCCGAGGAGCGCGCCTCCGGTGAAGGGGGAGCTCGGGTCCACGGCGCAGACCGCGACGCTGAGCCCGCGCTGCCGGTACTTCGTGATCAGCGCCGAGGTCAGCGTGGACTTGCCCACGCCAGGCGGGCCCGTGATCCCGAGGACGTGTGCGCGTCCGGCGAAGGGGACGAGACGCTCCACCACCTCGCGGCGCTCCGGTTGCTCCTGCTCGATGAGGGTGATCAGGCGGGCGATGGCTCGCGGCTCACCGCGCCTCGTCCTCTCCACCAGATCGACGACGTTCACCGGCCCCGCCGCTCGCCGTCGTCGAACGGCATGTCGGCGAGGAGTCGCTTCTGCACCTTGCCGCCCGGGGTGCGGGGCAGCTCCGGGAGGAAGAGGTATTCGACCGGTACCTTGTAGTCCGCGAGGCGGCTCCCCACGTGGACCTTGAGCGCGTCGACGGTGAGCTCGGCCCCTGCACGCGGCACCACGACCGCGCGCACTCGCTCGCCGAAGAGCGAATCCGGGACACCGACGACCGCCACCTCGGCGACGCTCGCGTGGCTGGCGAGCGCGTTCTCCACCTCGAGGCAGTAGATGTTCTCGCCGCCGCGGATGATCATGTCCTTGAGCCGGTCGAGCACCTCGACGAACCCCGCGGCGTCGATGCGGCCGACATCACCGGTGTGCAACCAGCCGTC
>JAMFST010001441.1 GCA_026225435.1 Labilithrix luteola | reverse complement strand
TGGTCGGCCTGGCCGCGTCGCTGGCGCGGACGCATCCGCACGAGCTGCGCGCGCGCGCGGCGGCCCAGATCATCTATCTCGAGGTGGAGCAGGTGCAGCGCCTGCGGCGGGAGCACCCGCGCTTCGCCGACGCGCTCACCACCGAGCTGGCGAGCGAGGCGGAGCGGGCGACGGCGGAGCTGCGCGAGACCTCGCGGCGGCAGGAGGCGGGGCCGTTCCTCGGCGCCGGAGCGCGGGTGGCTCCGGGGCCGTACTTCACCGAGCCGCACTCCATCGTCGCCTTCTTCATGCGCGACGCGCCGGCGCGGATCGCCGCGCGCCTGCCTGCGGGCCTCCGTCCGCTGCCGGGGCTGACCGACACCTGGCTCCTGGTGCTGCACGCCCAGGCGCGGCGGGTGCCGGAGCCGCCGTCCCCGGGAGCCGCGCGCGCCTCGGCGCTCTCCCCCCTGCCGGCGGTCGACGAGGTGACGGCGCTCGTCCCCTGTCTCGGCCCGCGTCTGCGCCCCTCGCTCTACGCCGCGGCGATGTACACCCCGGGGCTCTACGCGCTCCTCTCGGCGCGCGACATCCACGGTCTGCCGGCGCGTTTCGGGCGGATCCACCGCACGCCGCAGAGCTTCGATCTGCTCACCGGCGGCGAGCTGCTGGCGCAGGGGAGCTGGCAAGGCGAGGCGTCCGTGGAGCTCGCCAGTCTCGTCCCCGGCTTGATCCCCGAGGTGCTCGGTCGCCCCTTCGCGGGGACGCGGTTCGGCAACGTGCTGTCGTCCGGCTGGGCGCAATTGCGTCTGCTCGGTCTGGCCCTGTCGCGCACCTCGCTCGGCGGGGTGCCGCTGTTCGTACACCGGCAGCGTGGGCGCGAGGTGGCGCGCGCAGGGGACGCCTCGGCCGATCGCTGGGCGCTCGATCAGCTGGTGCAGATCCCGCTCCAGGTGCGCAGCTTCGAGACGATGCGCGCGCTCGAGCAACCGCGGGTCGAGCTGGCAGGCGAGATCGACGGGCTCGCCGGGCGCGCGATGGCCGGCATCTCCGCCCGCGCCAGCTTCACCTGGGGGGCCGCGCGCGAACGCGTCGACTACACCTCACGCTCGCTCTTCTAGGCGCCCCTCACCCTCCAGCGCGATCTCGTACAGAAGATCGTTCATCCGCGGGCGCGCCTCGCGGATGCTCGGGCGACCGGGCACGCTCTCGCGCGTGGGGCAGACGCGGTTGGTGAGGAGCACGGCGACCACGCGCGCGTCCGGATCGATCCACACGCTGGTGCCGGTGAAGCCGAGGTGACCGAAGCTGCGCGGGCCGAAGCGCGAGCCGGCGCTCGATCCGCTCTCGCTCTTGCCGTCGAAGCCGGCGCGCAAGGTGCCGCCCGGTCGCGGCGCGACGAGCCAGCCGGGCAGCGGCCCGAGCGCGGACGGTGCACCGAGCAGCCCGGCGAGCGCCGCCTCCCCGAAGACGGCGACCGCGCGCGCCGTGCCGAACATCCCCGCGTGCCCCGCCCCCCCGGCGCCGGCGAAGGCGAAGGCGTTCTCGTCGTGCACCAGCCCGCGGATCGTCCCTCCGCGAAAGGCGACGTCCTCGGTCGGCGCCACCGGCTCGAGAGCCCCGCGGGCCGCGAGCGTCGCCGCCGTCCCCAGCTCGTCCTCGAGGCCGAGCGGCTGCACCACCTCGCGCTCGACGAGCTCCCCGGCGCTCGCGAGCCCCGCTGCCCGCGCCGCCGCCTCGCCCGCGAGCAGGTAGCCGAGATCGCTGTACACCGGAGCCTCGTCGTCGTGCCGCGCCGACGCCGCCCGCACCAGCGCCGCGCGCCGCATCGTCGCGTCGAACGGGAGCGGCACTTCACCATCCACTTCCGTAAGCCACAAGGCCACGTGCCCGGCGAACCCCGCGCGGTGCGCGAGGAGCCGCTCCATCGGCACGTGCTCGCCCGGCGTCCCGCGCGCCTCCTCCAGCAGCGAACCGAGCTCGGCGTGCAGCAGATCGCGCGAGGGTTCGCGGGCCGCGAGCCGCGCGAAGGCGACGGCGAACATCGACTTGGTCACGCTCGCCAGGTCGAAGCGGGTCTTTGCCTCGCCGAACGTGCGTGGCCGTTCCCCGAGCCGGCAGGTGGCCGCCGCGAGGTCCGGCGCGAGCCCCGCCTCCCGGAGGTCGTGTAGGAGGTCGTCCACCTTTCGCGCGCTCATCTCGAGAATCTTCCCGTGCGGACCTTTGACCAAGCGAGACAAAAACCGTTACTCTCCAGGATCAAATCGGTCGAGCGCGGCGCGCCGCGACACGAGGCAACATGGCGGAATTCGCTTGGGAAGCACGGGCACGCACGGGCGAGCTCCGCAAAGGTACGATGGAGGCGGACGACGCCGAGGCGGTGAACACTCGCCTGCGACAGCAGCAGATGTCGCCCACGAAGGTGAAGAAGAAGACCGCTGGCTTCAAGTTCCAGATCGGCTCCGGCGTCAACCTCAAGGACCTGGTCACCTTCACCCGCCTCTTCGCGACCATGATCGACGCCGGCCTGCCCATCGTGCAGTGCCTCGACATCCTCAGCACGCAGACCGAGAACAAGCTCTTCGCCGCGGTCCTCCGTGACGTGAAGGGGAGCGTCGAAGGCGGCGCCACCTTCAGCGAGTCGCTCCGCAAGCACCCGAAGGTCTTCGACGCGCTCTACGTCAACCTCGTCCACGCCGGCGAGACGGGCGGTATTCTCGACACGATCCTCCAGCGCCTGGCCATCTACAACGAAAAGGCCGCCAAGCTGCGGCGCCAGGTCCGCGGCGCGCTCGTCTATCCGAGCGCCGTCGTCATCATCTTCGGCCTCGTCCTCTGCGTCCTTCTCGGCTGGGTCATTCCGTCGTTCAAGACGATCTTCAAGGACCTCGGCTCGAAGGACGACCTGCCGATGCTGACCAACATGGTCATCGCGGTCTCGGAGACGTTCATCTCCTACTTCCCGCTGATCTTCCTCGCCCTCTGCGGCATCTCCGCCCTGGTCGTCTGGACGTACAGACGTCCGGCCGGGAAGAAGTTCTTCCACCGCCTGATGCTCAAGGCGCCCATCGTCGGCGACGTCATGCGCAAGATCGCCGTGGCGCGCTTCACCCGTACGCTGGGCACGCTCCTCAGCTCCGGCGTCCCCATCCTCGACGCGCTCGACATCGTCGGCAAGACCGCCGGCAACGTCATCATCGAGGAGGCCATCATGTTCACTCGCGCCCGCATCTCCGAGGGCAAGAACATGGCCGGACCGCTCCTCGAGAACAACGTGTTCCAGCCGAGGGTCGTCCAGATGGTCGGCGTTGGCGAGCAGACCGGCGCGCTCGACGCCATGCTCAGCAAGATCGCCGACTTCTACGAGGACGAGGTCGACGTCGCCGTCGGCGCGCTCACCAGCCTCATCGAGCCGATCATGATGGTGTCGGTCGGTAGCGTCGTCGGTACGGTGCTCATCGCCATGTACCTGCCGATCTTCTCCATCGCAGGCAAAATCAAGGCGGACTGATTCGAGCGTGAAGCTCGGTCTTCCGCCGGACACCGGGCTCGCGCGGCGCCTGGCCTGGATCACCGGGCTGCGCCTCGCGATCTTCACGCTGCTGCTCGCGGCGACGGCGTTTCTCTATCTCGGGCACGGCACGCTGGGCGACTCGTTCAGCCTGCGGCTGCTGCTCGGTGTGATCGGCACCTCGTACATTCTCGGCCTCGGCTACGCCTGGGTGCTGCGGCGCGGTCAGGGGCTCGAGTCGCTGGCGATGACCCAGCTCGCGCTCGACCAGATCACCTGGACGGCGATCGTCTACGCCACCGGCGGCGCCACCAGCGGAGCGACCGCGTTCTACGCGCTCTCCTGCCTCCTCGGGGCGGTGCTCATCGGGCCCCGCGGCGCCATCTTCGGCGCGGCGATCGGGCTGATGCTCTACGGCCTCCTCTGCGCCGGCTTCGCCCTGGGCGCGCTGATCCCACCGCCGGACCAGTCGCCGCTCGCGTACCTCACCGGCGCGCAGGACATCGTCTACCCGGTCCTCGTCAACACGCTCGGCATCGTCGCCGTGGCGGTGCTCGCCGGGTACCTGGCGGCGCGCCTGCGGACCGCCGGCGGCGCGCTCGAGCAGGCCAACCAGCGCGCCGCCGACGCCGAGCGCCTCGCCGTCCTCGGACGGATCGCCGCCGGCCTGGCGCACGAGATCAGGAACCCGCTCGGATCCATCTCCGGGTCCATCGAGATGCTCGGCGAGTCCCCTTCCCTCGACGAGGAGGATCGACGCCTCTGCGACATCGTTCGTCGGGAGACCGCGCGCCTGAACCAGCTGGTCACCGACATGATGGACCTCGCCCGTCCCCGGCCGCCGAGCCCCGAGCGGGTCGACGTGGCGGCGCTCGCTCGCGAGGTCGTCGCTCTCGCCGGTCGCAACGAGCGCAGCGGCACCGGCGACGTCTCGGTGCTCTACGAGGGGCCGCTCGGCGCGGCCTACGCCCGCTGCGACGGCGCGCAGATGCGCCAGGTGCTGTGGAACCTGGTGCGCAACGCGGTGCAGGCCAGCGGCGCCGGAGAGCAAGTGCACGTCCGGGTGCGCAGCGGCGGCAGCGAGGTCGACGTGCGCCCCGAGCGCCGCAGCCTGTGGCCCGGACGGAGCCTGCCGGGCGGACGATCTGCGGCCGCCATCCGCCGGGTCGAGCTGGAGGTGGAAGATCACGGGCCAGGCATCGCCGAGGACGTGCGCGATCGGCTCTTCGAGAGCTTCGTCAGCACCCGCACCGGCGGCGCCGGGCTGGGGCTCGCCGTGGTCAAGCGCATCGTCGACGATCACGCCCCCTTCGGCGTCCAAATGGACGTCGACAGCTCGGCCGGCCGCGGCGCACGTTTCCGATTGTCTCTGCAGGACCCGAGCTGACGCGCTGGCAGCTCGACCGGTCCCGCGCCGATTCGACTTGCCGCGCCGCGCCGCCGTGGTGAATAGCGAGGACGGGCGTCACGTCCGTCCGGCATTCTTTTCTTCTTCGACGAGGACTCCATGAACATTCGATCCTATCTGTCGCGCTCGCGTTCGTCGGCGCCACCTTCCTGAGCACCTCGGCGCTCGCCGACGCGAGCACGCCGCAGGACTTCGTGCGCACCGAGCAGGTCACGCTGCAGGGGCTGCTGCGCCAACCGGTCTCCGCCGAGCGCGACGCCAAGCTCAATCACGAGCTCGACGGCATGGTCGACTACGACGAGCTCGCTCGCCGCACCTTCGGTCACCCGTGTCAGATCAGCATCCCCAGCTGCACCGATCACTGGAAGGACCTGAGCGACGCCCAGAAGACCGAGGTGGCGGGGCTCCTGAAGCGGCTGGTGCAGAAGAACTACCGCAAGAACCTGATCAAGACGCTCGGCTACGACGTGGCCTACACCCGCGCGAACGACGTGGGGCAAGACGCCAAGGTGGCGACCGACGCGCAGAAGCGCGACTCACGCGACCCGCCGATCTCCATCGAGTACCTGGTGCACGGCACCACCGGCAGCTTCCGCGTCGTCGACATCATCACCGAGCGCTCGAGCATGGCGAAGAACTACTACGAGCAGTTCCACCGCATGCTGACCGACCCGGCCCAGGGCTACCCGCGGGTCGTCCAGCGTCTCAACGACCGCATCAACAAGAAAGACTGAGACCGATCAGGGCGTGTTGTACGGCTTGGCCAGCTTGTCCTTGAACATCTGGCCCCAGGGCGTCGGGGTCAGCGCCATCTTCGCGCCGCAGCTGTTGTTGGAGTTGTCGACCAGGAGGCTCGGCGGGCAGCGCATGTGGAAGGTCCACGCGAGGTAGGGGATCTCGTGGGCCTCGGCCTGGGTCATCAGGTAGCCGACGTCCTCGTTGCTCATGTGCGCGCCGAGCTTGGCGTCGTCGATGGGGGCAAACTCGCCGATGATGACGGGCAGGTTCTGCGCCGGGCCAGCGAGGAGGGCGTCGACCTTCGCCTTCGGGTCGTAGAGGTGCACCTCGTAGGCGACGTCGATCCCGCCGCCGGCGGTGATCGGGTGGCCCACGTAGTAGTCGAGCCGGCGCGCCCAGCCGCCGAGCCCCTGGACGACCGCCAGGTGGTGCGGCCCGTTCCCCTCCGCCTGGCGGATGGTGTCCACCGCGCCGTTGAACGAGTCCCAGGCCGCCGGATCCATCGCGCCGTCGTCGTTGCGCTCAGGCTCCGTGGCCACGCCGAAGAGCACGCGCGGAGACGTCGCGAAGGCCGGCACGATCGTCTTCCACAGCTTCTGCGTGCGCGCCGTCGGCCAGCCGTTCGTGTCGAGCGTCGGGTCGTGCCAGACGCTGAGCAGCACGTAGACACCCGGCTTGCTCTCGATGTGCTTCACGATGGCCACGAGATCGGCCAGGTAGGCGGGATCGTCGGCCGCGTTCTTGAACTGCACGCGCGCCTCGGGCGGGAAGTAGCTCTCCATCGTCAGGCGGAGGAAGTTCGCGTGCCAGACGTCGACCAGCTCGTCGATGCGGCGGATCACCTCGGCGCGGTTCGGCGGCTCGGTGGTGCAGGCGTCGCACGAGCGGGTGTCCTGGATGTTCGCGCCGCGGCCGTGG
This sequence comes from Labilithrix luteola, assembly GCA_026225435.1. Taxonomy (GTDB): domain Bacteria; phylum Myxococcota_A; class Polyangia; order Polyangiales; family Polyangiaceae; genus JAMFST01. Next base: position 1,083 of record JAMFST010001441.1, on the reverse strand, counting down.
AACGGCTTCCCGTCGGCGGTGAGGATGCGATTGTGCTCGGTGTGCAGCCACTCGCCGCCCGGGTTGGGGGAGATCGGGAGCACGGCCGCGGGGGCGCTGGTCTCGCAGCTCTTGCAGCCGGCGATGCTGCCCGCGGCGACGATGGCCAGCGGCGCGAGCAGGGAGGAGGCGGTCCGGTGGATCAGACGGGCGAGCGAAGAGGGCATGCGGGGCTCATCTTGTCACGGCCCCCCGCCGTCCGTGCCTTCGAACTCGCAGACGAAGGGGAGAGTGATCTGCACGCCGTTGGCGTTCTCGAGGTTGGTCTTGAGCAGCTGCCGGTCGTAGTTGGAGCTGATCGGGGACGCGGAGACCAGGCCGTACGCCCAGGCGTACCCGGCGGACGGTTCCCCCTCGGCCCACTCGAGCGGGTACGCCGCCACGGGCATCCCCGTCACCCAGCTCCATGCCGGGATGCTCGAGCTGCTCGTGTTGTGCAGGCCGACCCAGTATTCGAGCTGCGGGCTCCCCGCCTGGATTCGCCCGGCCAGCTCGTGCGAGAGCTGCGCGCGCTCCTCGGCCGTCTCGAACACCACCAGGTGGCCGCCCTTGCCGAGACAGGACTGCTGCGCGTCGGGCCAGGCGAGCGCCTGATCGCTCACCAGCTCGTACGTCGAGCTCGTCGCGGCGGTCACCGCGAGCGTGATGCACAAGCCGCCGTCGTCGCAGCTCTGTCCGGAGTAGCCGGCGGGCTCGCGCTCGCAGACCGCGTGCACCAGCATTCCGGCATCGGCGCAGGTGCCCGCGCAGTCGATGCCGAGGTAGCCGGTATTGGCCGGGCCGTGCGCCACGCACATGCCCACGGTGAGCTTGCAGATGTTGGCGAAGTCGATCGCGCCGGCCGGGATGGTCGTGCCGTAACAACCGGAGCAGGTCGAGCGCCAGCCCGGCTCGTCGATCTCGCCGACGTCGTACACCGGCTTCGCGTCCACCGGCGTGTCGAGCTGCAGCGGCAGCCAGTAGGGGCCGGCGTCCCCGAAGGACCGGTCGACGAACCCCTCCTCGCCGTCGCTGTCGAAGGTGACCACGTGCGCCCCCTGCGCG
>JAMFST010001440.1 GCA_026225435.1 Labilithrix luteola | reverse complement strand
GTTGGCGAGGTAGCTGTCGTCGCCGGCGACGTCGAGCAGGACGCCGACACCGGCGGCGAAGCCGCGGCTTCGCCGCCGGTGTCGGCGTCCTGCTCGACGTCGCCGGCGACGACAGCTACCTCGCCAACCCGGGCGATCCGTCGCTCGGCGGCGACACGCTCTTCGGCAGCGACCAGCTGTCCGGGCCTCCCGTGTCGAACATCCTCGGCAACATGTCCTTCGCCCAGGGGTGCGGCGAGGGGCACCGCGCCGACTGGCCCGACGCGAGCTTTCCCTTCCCCGGCGGCACCGGCGTGCTCGCCGACCTCGCGGGGAACGACCGCTACCGCGCCGACGTCTGGGGGCAGGGGATCGGCTTCGTCTCGGGGCTCGGCCTCCTGCTCGACGGCGCCGGCAACGACACCTACGACGCGCTCTACTACGCGCAGGGATCGGCGGCGCACATGGGCGTCGGCCTCCTCGCCGACGACGCCGGCAACGACGTGTACGACGGCACCTACCCGGCGGTGAACGCCATGCTCGGCATGGGCGAGGACTTCTCCGTCGGCGTCCACGTCGATGGCGCAGGAGACGATCACTACAAGCCCGGCAGCGACGCGATGGGCGAGGGGAACGGCAACAGCGTCGGCGTCGCGATCAACATCGGCGGCAGCGACTCCTTCTCCGGTCTCGCGGAGGGGTCCACGTACGGCGCGGCCGGACCGGCCGAGGACAGCTCGCGCAGCACCATCCCCGGGTACGGCGTCTTCCTCAAGGTGGAAGGGCCGTCCTGGTACGAGGCGTACGCGTCGGACGACATCTGGAACAACATCACCCGCGGCGTCTCGGGCACCTTGCCTCCGTTGCGCGGCTTCGGCGGCGACCTGCCGAGCGGGAGCGTCACCTTCGCCGCACCTTGACGTCAACTCCGTCCAGGCTCGCTTGGGGGAACGCGTCATCCATGGCACCATGCGCCGGTGTCCCACGCCCCGCGTGAAGCCCACCGGCTGGACGTCCTCGCGGAGACCCGTCTCCTCGATTCGGATGCGGAAGCGGCCTTCGATCGGCTGACCCGGCTCGCCTCGCAGCTCCTCAACGCACCGGTCGCGCTCGTCAGCCTGGTCGACGATCGGCGGCAGTTCTTCAAGAGCGCCTTCGGTCTGGGGGAGCCGTGGTGCTCGCGCCGCGAGACGCCGCTGAGCCACTCGTTCTGCCAGCACGTCACCCGCGAGCGGTCGGTGCTTCGTGTGGACGACGCGCCCACCGATCCGCGCGTGATGGACAACCGGGCCATCCGCGATCTCAACGTGCAGGCCTACCTGGGCACGCCGCTGATGGTCGACGACGAGGCGCTCGGCTCCTTCTGCGTCATCGACAGCAAGCCGCGCCACTGGACAGACGCGGAGGAGAAGCTCCTGCGCGATCTGGGCGACTCGGTCGTCGCCGAGATCGAGCTGCGCCTGGCGCTGCGTCACGCGCACGAGCAACGCATGCTCACCGACGCGCTCCTCGACGGCCTCGCCGAGGGGGTGCTCGCGGTCAACCCGAAGCAGGAGCTCCTCGTCGTCAACAAGGCGGCCCGCGGCCTGATGGGCGACGCGCGGCGGGTCGGGGGCAAGGTCATCCCGGACTGGACGACGACGCATCGCTCGCTGAGCGCGGACGGGACCGCCTTGCCGCCCGAGGAGACGCCGCTGGTCCGTGCGCTCCGCGGACAGAGCACCGAGGCGCTGGAGTTCTCGGTCCAGGAGGCCGGAGCCACGGCGCCGACCTGGCTCGAGGCGAGCGGTCGTCCGGTGCGCGACGCCAAGGGGGAGATCATCGCTGCCGTCTCGGTCTTCCGCGACGTGACCGAGCGCAAGCGCATCTCCTCGGAGCTCGAACGCAACGAGCAGCTCTATCGCGCGATGGTGCAGCACCTGCCGAACGGCGCCATCCTCCTGGTCGACCAGGAGCTGCGCTACGTCGCCGCCGACGGGCCGATCCTCGCGACCGCGCTGGCCAACGCCGAGCTCGAGAGCATCGTCGGGCGCTCGGTGGCCGAGGTCTCCGCGAGCGGTTACCGCGACGCGCTGATCACCGTCTACCAGGGCGCGCTGCGCGGTGAGCGCCACCACCTGGAGATCCAGCGCGGCCGGCGCTTCTACGACCTCGACGTGGTCCCGCTGGGCGAGGGTTTGGCTCGTCAGGCGATGGTCTTTCTCTACGACGTCACGGCGCGGCGGCTGGAGATGGCCGAGCTCGAGGGGGCCCGCGCCAAGCTGGAACGCCAGGCCAAGGCGCTCGCGGAAGCCTCGGTCACCGACGAGCTGACCGGCCTCCTCAACCGGCGTGGCTTCCTGCTCATCGCCGAGCAGGAGATGCGCGTCGCCCAGCGCAACAAGCAGAAGATGGTCCTCTTCTTCGCCGACCTCAACGGCATGAAGGCCATCAACGACACCCTCGGCCACAAGGTCGGCGACGAGGCGCTGAAGGCGACGGCCCTGCTCCTGCGTGGCGTCTTCCGCAGCTCCGACGTCATCGCCCGACTGGGCGGCGACGAGTACGTGGTCCTGGCCACCCACGCGGCAGCGACCAGCGGCGACATCTTCGCCATCCGTCTGCGCGAGCTGGTCTCCGAGTACAACTCGAAGGGCGGCGCCTTCAAGCTGTCGATCAGCGTCGGCACGTCGATCTACGATCCGATGCTCCCGCTGTCGCTCGAGGCGATGCTCGCCGAGGCCGACCAAGGAATGTACGCCCACAAGCAGATCACCAAGCTGAGTGGCAACCCGGGCGCCCCCAGCATCGGCCCGGCGAGCGTGCCGGGCACGCGCAAGCCGGTGACGAGCCCGTCGGGCCTGCACCGCATCAAGCTGACCTGATGCTGCTGGCTCCGGTCACCCTCGAAGGGCGCCACGTGCGGCTCGAGCCGGTGGCGCACGTGCACCTCGACGATCTGGCGCAGGTCTCGGGCGATCCTTCGACCTTCCGCTACTTCGCCACGCCGGACCTCGGCGACCGCGAGGAGCTTCGCCGCGCCGTCGAGCGAGCCGCGCGCGAGCTGGCGATCGGCAGTGCGCTCACCTTCGCGCAGGTCGATCTGGCGCGGAACAAGGCCGTCGGTATGACCGCTCTGTTCGAGCTCTCGGAGCACGATCAGCGTCTCGAGATCGGTCGCACCTGGCTGGGCGAGGTGGCGCGGCGCACGCCGATCAACAGCGAAGCCAAGCTGCTCCTCCTCACCCACGCGTTCGAATCGCTCGGTATGCTCCGCGTGCAGATCAAGACCGACGCGCGCAACCTCCTCTCGCAGCGAGCCATCGAGCGGCTCGGCGCGACGAGGGAGGGCGTGTGGCGTCAGCACATGAAGATGCGCGACGGCTTCCCGCGGGACACGGTGATGTACAGCATCATCGCGCCCGAGTGGCGCGGGGTGAAGGAGCGCCTCACCGCGCGTCTCCGTAGTACAGCGGGATGAGGATGTCGGAGCTGTCCCGCGGGGGGAACGCCGCTCGTTTTTCCTCGCTCTCTCGTTTCCGATCACGGGCTCGAGCATGACGCCCGAGCCCGTGACGCTGTCCTGCGCTATCTCCGGATCAGATCGTGATGATTCCCAGATCCGGCGCGACCAGCAGCGTCGGCTCGGTCTGTTCCTGGACCTCGCGCGCCGACAGACCCGGCGCCACCTCGCGCAGCACGAGCCCCTCGGGCGTGACGTCCATCGTCGCCAGCTCGGTGAGGATGCGGTGCACGACCCCGCGCCCGGTGAGCGGGAGGTTGCACTCCTTGAGGATCTTCGGCTCACCGCCCTTGGAGACGTGCTCCATGATGACGACCACGCGCTTGGCGCGCGCGACCAGGTCCATCGCCCCGCCCATCCCCTTGACCATCTTGCCGGGGATCATCCAGTTGGCGAGATCGCCCTTCTCGGAGACCTGCATGGCGCCGAGGATGGCCAGATCGATGTGCCCACCGCGGATCATCCCGAAGCTCTCGGCGCTGGAGAAGATCGACGAGCCCGTGAGCATGGTGACCGTCTCCTTGCCGGCGTTGATCAGATCGGGATCGACCTGGTCGGGCGTGGGATACGGGCCGATGCCGAGCAGGCCGTTCTCGCTCTGGAGGATGACCTCGATGCCGGGCGGGATGAAGTTGGCCACCTGGGTCGGCATGCCGATGCCGAGGTTGACGTAGAAGCCGTCGCGCAGCTCCTGGGCGGCGCGCTGGGCGACCTGTTCACGGGTGAGGGCCATCAGGCTGCTCCTGCCGCGGTCGTCGTGGCTGTCGTTTTGAGCCGCTCGATCCGCTTCTCGTAGTTGGTCCCGAGCACCACGCGCTTCACGTAGATGCTGGGGGTGTGGATGGTGTCGGGATCGAGCTCGCCCACGGGGACGATCTCCTCGACCTCGGCGATGGTGATGCGGGCGGCCGTCGCCATCATCGGGTTGAAGTTCATCGCCGTGTGCCGGTAGACGAGGTTGCCGAAGCGGTCGGCCTTCCACGCCTTGACGAAGGCGTAGTCACCGGTGATGGCCGGCTCGAGGACGTACTTCCGTCCATTGAACTCGCGCACCTCCTTGGGCTCGCTCGCCTTCACCACCGTGCCGCCGGGGCCGTACTTCAGCGGCAAGCCGCCGTCGGAGATGGCCGTGCCCGCGCCGGTGGGCGTGTAGAAGGCGGGGATGCCGGCGCCGCCTGCGCGGATGCGCTCGGCGAGGGTGCCCTGCGGCGTGAGCTCCACTTCCAGCTCCCCCGAGAGGTACTGCCGCTCGAACTCCTTGTTCTCGCCGACGTAGCTCGAGATCATCTTCACGATCTGCTTGTTGCGCAGGAGGATGCCGAGCCCGAAGTCGTCGATGCCGCAGTTGTTCGAGACGACGGTGAGCCCCTTGGTGCCCTGCTCGCGCAAGGCGGCGATGCAGCTCTCGGGGATGCCGCAGAGACCGAAACCACCGGCGAGGAGCGTGGCGCCGTCGGGGATATCGGCGATCGCTTCCTTCGCGGTCCTGTAGACCTTGTCCATGGGCGCGGACCGTAGACGAGGAGCCGCGAGCCTGGAAGAGAAGTTGGCCGGGTCGCCGGCCGCATGCTGCTGTCCGGGGCGTGCGAGCCGTCTCCCGCCTGTCTGCGCTCGCGCTAGCTAGCGTTTTCGCCCTGTCGGGCGCGGTGGCCAGCGCCGCGACCGCCCCGGTGGTCAAGGAGCGCAGCGTCGGCTCGCCGACCGACGGTCACCTGATCGGCGGGGCGCGCATCGAGGAGTCCCCGGCGCTGCGGCGCTACCCGACCTACGCCGACGACGACGTCCACTGGGGGCTCAGCTCCCTCGTCGGCGCCATCGAGCGGGCCGCGCGCGAGGTCCACCGGCGCTTCCCCGACGCGGTGCTCTCGGTCGGCCACCTGTCGCGCCACGGCGGCGGCGAGGTCGATCGCCACGCCTCGCACGAGAGCGGGCGCGACGCCGACGTCGGCTTCTACGTGAAGAACGTCACCGGCAAGCCGCTGCTCGCCGAGCACATGGTCCCCTTCCAGGCCGACGGCACCGCCTCGTCGTGG
>JAMFST010000170.1 GCA_026225435.1 Labilithrix luteola | reverse complement strand
CGGACGGGGCGCCCACGTCGATCCACACCTGGAGCACACCGGTGCGGTCGCGGACGGCGACGGGCGGCTCGTCGGCGGCGGCGATGCCCGCCTTGCTGAAGGCGATGCCCTCCTCGTAGGAGAGCGCGTAGGCCAGGAGCCGCGTGACCAGGTAGCGGGCGCTCTCCGACGGGTGGCGCGCCAGACGGAAATCCAGAGTTTCGTAAACGCTGCGGTCGACGTCGGAGAGAGCCAGCTCGACGTGATGAACTGTTGCGGAGAGCGCCATCGTTGCTGACGGTTCCATATCACCTGCTAAAGCGTCACGCGTCGCTACCCATGAAACAGCAAGTCCTGATCGCCTCGCTCCTCGCCTTCGGTTGCATGTTCTCCTCGGTCGCCCGCGCGCAGACCGTCGATGCCGGTGATGCGGGCGAGGACGCCAGCGACGCCGCCGACGCGGCGGATGCCGCCGATGCCGCGCTCCCCTACGACGCCGGCAAAGACGCGGCGGTGACCGTGCTCCCCTCGCCGGACTCCGGCGCGCTCGGCGACGGCTGCTCCGGCCTGCCGGTCAACGCTCCGTGCACGCTCGCGGGGAGCGCCGGGTTCTGCTTCTCCGACGACATCGACGGCTCCGCGGCCGACCTCGAATGCGTCACCGACAGCGACACCGGCGACAGCGGCTGCGCCGTGGCCAGCGGCGCCTCCTCGGCCAGCGCGGCGGGCGGTCTCACGGTCATCGCCGGCCTGGTCCTGGTGGGCGCGGCGCGCGCCTCGCGGCGCAAGCGGCGATCCGGCTCGACGACCCGGAAAAAATGACGCGCGGAGTCGGGAACGTGGTCGACAGGCCGCTCCCGTGCTTCAAGGGCCCTCCTTGAACACGGGACGATCATGATCGACATCACGAATCTGGGGAAATCCTACGGCGCACGCGTCCTCTTCGAGGAGGTGTCGCTCAAGCTCGTCAGCGGCGCGCGCTACGGGCTGGTCGGAGCCAACGGCGCCGGCAAGACCACCTTCCTCGAGATCGTCGCCGGCGACGACCCGCCGACCGAGGGCTCGGTCAACATCGCCAAGACCGCTCGCGTCGGCGTCCTGCGCCAGGATCGCTTCCTCCGCGACGAGGATCCGATCCTCACCGTGGCCATGGAAGGGGACGAGATCGTCTCCAAGGCCTACGCCGAGCAGCACCGCCTGGTCGAGAGCGGCAGCCCGGACGCCGCCCGCCTCGCCGAGCTCGAGGACCGCATCGCCAGCCACGACGGCTACACCCTGGAGGCGCGCGCCACGAACATCCTCGAGGGGCTCGGCATCCCCATGGCGGTGCACAAGAACCCGCTCGGCACGCTCTCGGGCGGCTTCAAGCTCCGCGTGCTCCTCGCCCAGGTGCTCCTCGGCGGGCCGGACGTGCTGCTCCTCGACGAGCCGACGAACCATCTCGACATCCTCAGCATCCGCTGGCTGGAGAAGTTCCTCGCCGGCTACACCGGCTGCGCGATGGTCATCTCGCACGACGAGAAGTTCCTCGACACCGTGGCGACGCACATCCTCGACGTCGACTACGGCACCATCACCGTCTACCCCGGCAACTACGCTCACTTCGTGCGCGAGAAGGCGGCCATCTACGAGCGCAAGGCGGCCGAGATCGGGCGCGCCGAGGCGATCGTCGCCGAGAAGAAGGCCTGGGTGGAGCGCTTCGGCGCCAAGGCCACCAAGGCCAAGCAGGCGCAGAGCCGCCTGAAGCAGATCGAGAAGATCGAGGTCGGCGAGCTGGAGCAGAGCACTCGCCGCGCGCCGATGTTCTCGTTCATGCCCGAGCGGCCCAGCGGCAAGGACGTGCTCACCGTCGAGCACGTGTCCAAGGCGTACGGCGAGAAGAAGGTGCTCAAGGACGTCTCGCTCACCATGCGCCGCGGCGAGAAGGTGGCGGTCGTCGGCCAGAACGGTCTCGGCAAGTCGACCTTGCTCAAGATCGTCACTGGCGTCGGCGTGACAGGCGGGCTCGAGCCGGACGACGGCAAGGTGCGCTGGGGGCACGAGACGCGGGTCGGCTACTTCCCGCAGGACCACCACGAGATCCTCACCGACGAGAACGCCAAGCCGATCGACGTGGTGTGGGACCTGGTCCCCGCCGAGGCGACGACCTACGTGCGCGGCCAGCTCGGTCGCATGCTCTTCTCCGGACAGGACGTGGAGAAGCGGGTCGGCCTGCTCTCCGGAGGCGAGGCGGCGCGCCTCGTGTTCTGCCGCATCGCCGTGCAGAAGCCGAACGTGCTGGTGCTCGACGAGCCGACGAACCATCTCGATCTCGAGTCGATCCACGCGCTCACCGAGTCGCTCAAGGCGTTCGAGGGGGCGGTGCTGTTCGTCAGCCACGATCGTGCCTTCGTCTCGGCGCTCGCCACGCGCGTGCTCGAGGTGACCGAGTCCGGGTTCCACGACATGCCGGGGACGTACGAGGAGTACCTGGCGCAGCGCGGGAACGACCACCTCGACGCCGAGCAGGTGGTGCTGCGGGCGAAGAAGGAGAAGAAGGAGGCCGCCGCCGCGCCGAAGAGTGCGAATGGCACCAACGGAACGAACGGCGCGCCCAAGAGCGTGCGCCCGCCGCCGGCGAACGCGGGTCCGCCGCTCTCGTGGGAGGACCAGAAGAAGCTGAAGAACCGGCAGAAGCAGCTGCCCGCGCTGCGCGACGCGGCGTGGAAGGCGGTCGAGGCGGCGGAGCTGCGCAAGGAGCAGATCCACGCCCGCTGGTGCGAGGCCGGCTACTACGAGAAGACGCCGCCGACGGAGATCGCCGCGCTCGAAGCGGAGGAGAAAGCGCTCGCGCCGACGATCGAGAAGCTCATGGCCGAGTGGGACGCGCTCGAGCAGGAGATGAAGTAGCGGACCGACGCGGACGAGCGCCTCAGAGGCTGGCGTGCTTGTTCAGGTTCTCGTCGCGGCAGGACGCGGCGTAGCCGTTCAGGTACTGCGAGAAGGTCGCGGCGATGGGGATGAGCGTGGGCGACATGGTGTAGATCTCGCCCGGGTTCGTCACGAACGATGCGGTCTCGCGCGGCATCACCAGGTGCCCCTGGTCGTCGGTCGCGAACATCTCGGACAGGCAGTCGATGCCGACGATCTTCGCTGCCTCGCGCG
>JAMFST010001439.1 GCA_026225435.1 Labilithrix luteola | reverse complement strand
GACGAGCACACCGGCCTTCCCTACGGCGAACCAGGTGCGAGCGCGCGCGTTCTCGCTTGGGGAGGAGGAGCTGGTCATCGCCCGCTACGATACGCCGCCTGGCGCGCGGACGCACGGCGAAGATCCCCTGCTCGGGGAGGTCGTAGCCGGGGACGAGCTCGACGAGGCGCCCCCTGGCGAGGTCCTCCTTCATGAGCCAGTCCGGGAGAATGGCGGCGGCCACGTGCGCCCGCACGAAGCCGAGGACGGCGGCGGCGCTGTCGGAGCGGATGGTCGGCGTGAAGACCACCGGGTGCTCGGTGCCCTGGCGATCACGGAAGACGATGGGCGTGTCCGGAGTGGTCGGGCCGGCGAGGTTGGCGCGCGTCCACGGCAAGCGGGTGAGCTCCTCCGGCACGCGCGGAAGGCCGTAGCCGGCAATGAGCTCCGGCGTCGCCACCGGGACCAGGCGAAAGCGACCGAGCCGCGTCGCCTGCAAGGTCGAGTCGCGCAAGGTGCCGAGGCGGATGGCGAGGTCGAAGCGCTCGCGCACGAGGTCCGTCTGCCCCGTGGAGCCGGAGATCTCGAGGCGCAGGCGGGGATGGAGCGCGCTGAACGTCGCCAGCGCGGGCACCAGGATGGCCGCGATGTAGTCGGCGTGCGAGGTGATGCGCAGGGTGCCGGTGAGGCCGGTGTGCGCGCCGCGGACCTCGGCCTCGGCGGCGTCGGCCTCCTGTAGCAGGCGCGTCGCCGAGCGGTGGAAGCGCTCACCGGCGTCGGTGGGGAGCACCTTGCGCGTCGTGCGGGCGAGGAGCGACGAGCCCAGCTCCTCCTCGAGCTGCTTCACGTGCAGGCTGATCACCGCCTTCGACAGGCCGAGCGACGAGGCCGCCGCGGTGAACGAGCCGGTGTCGACGACGGCGACGAAGGACTGGAGGCGATGGAGCTGGAGCATGATCGTTCACGAATCGTTGACAGTATGTCCACGCTTCCCCGTATTTTCATCTGGAATTTGCCCGCTACGTTCCACCGTCATGAACAACGACAGCAAGACGGGCGGCAAGGCACTGAGCGGGCAGGTGGCGATCGTGACCGGCGCGAGCAAGGGGATCGGCGCGGGCATCGCCCGATCGCTGGCCGAGGCCGGGGCGGCGGTGGTGGTGAACTACGCCGGCGCGAAGGCCGACGCGGAGCGGGTGGTCGCCGAGATCACCGCCAAGGACGGACGGGCCCTCGCGGTGCAGGCGGACGTGTCGAACGAGGCTGACGTGGCGCGGCTCTTCGCCGAGGCGAAGAAGGCGTTCGGGCAGGTGACGGTGCTGGTCAACAACGCCGGTCGCTACGCCTTCGGGCCGCTCGAGAGCGTGACCGTGGAGGAGATCCAGCGCCAGCTCGACACCAACGTGAAGGGCGTCCTCCTGACCACCCGCGAGGCGGCACGTGCCCTCGCCGACGGCGGCAGCATCGTGAACATCGGCTCGGCCGCCAGCTCGCTGAAGTCGGCCGGAGGCGCGCTCTACACGGCCACCAAGTGCGCCGTCGACGGCATCACCGGCGTGATGGCGCGCGAGCTCGCCCCGCGGAAGATTCGCGTCAACTCGATCAACCCCGGTCCCACCGCCACCGAAGGGGCCGCGGCGATGGGGGTGCTAGGCGGAGATATCGAGAAGGCGATGGTGGCGCAGATCCCGCTCGGCCGCATGGGGCAGCCGGCGGACATGGGGCCGATCGCCGTGTTCCTCGCCTCGCCGGCGTCGGCCTGGGTGACCGGCGAGGTCATCGTGGCGTCCGGCGGCCTGCGCTGAAGGAGCTCTCGCCCAGCTCGGCGGCCGTGTCGTCCCGTGTCTGCGTGTCGTTACGTCGTCACGTCCGGCTTCGCTTCGCGGCGGCGCTCTTCTTCGTCACGCTGCCGGGCGGGCCGGTCTTCTCGCCGCGCTTCTTCTTCTTCGGCGCGTAGGGTTCGAAAGGGACCGCCCCACCACCCTCGCCGCTCGCTCCGCCCGCACCATTCTGTCCGGCCTCGAGCCGTTTCAGCTCGTCACGCAGGCGCGCGGCTCGCTCGAACTCGAGGTTCTCCGCCGCGGCGAACATCTCCGCCCGCAGCGCCAGGATCTCCTCGCCCCTGTCCTCTTCGCGCCCGGAGTGCTCCCCTTTGCGCGTCTTCGGGACGTTGAGGTAGTCGATGGTCCCCGCCGCCGGGTTCACGTCCATGATGGCGCGGACGACGGTCATCGGCGTGATGCCGTGCTCGATGTTGTACGCCTCCTGGATGGTGCGCCGGCGGTCGGTCTCGCCCATCGCGTGCTTCATCGCCGCGGTGTGCTTGTCGGCGTACATGATGACCCGCCCGTTGAGATTTCGCGCGGCGCGCCCCATCGTCTGGATGAGCGAGCGCGGGCTGCGGAGGAAGCCCTCCTTGT
>JAMFST010001438.1 GCA_026225435.1 Labilithrix luteola | reverse complement strand
GGGCGGTCGCGTTGGGGGACTGCGTGGATCCGCTGAGCGCGTCGGTGCCGGAGCCGTCCTGGGCGACGACGATGGGGAGGGCGAGGTCGAGCTCGAGCCGGTCGCTCACGCCGTAGGCGAAGAGAAAATTCGTCGTGACCTGGTTGTTGACCGCGATGCTGTCGCTGCCGCCGGGCCCGGGCGAGGGGAGGTGGAAGGTCACCGAGTGCGAGGTCCAGCTGGTGACCAGGCCGAAGCCGAGCTGCCCCGCGCCGAGCGTCTCGGCGCTGCCGACGCCGACGAAGCGCTGCGGGCCGGCGTGCGGCCAGAGCGAATCGGCGTCGATGCAGGCGTTCACCTGACGGTCGTTGCAGTCAGCGCGTGCGTTACCTGGCAGTAGCGCCACCGTCAGACCCACGAGCAGCACACCGAGCGTCGTCAGGCCGGCGGCGAGCCTCATCGAGGGCGTCCTTTACCACCAATCGCGTCTCGTCGTAGCTTCCGCCGCCCATGCAGCCGCTGATCCTCGGGAGCGCTTCGCCGCGACGGCGGGAGATCCTCACCAACCTCCGCGTCCCCTTCGAGCTGTGCGTGGCGAGCGCCGACGAGGGGGTGCTGCCGGGCGAGACGGCGGAGGCCTACCTTCCGCGCGTCGTGCTGGCGAAGCTGTCGGCGGTGCGCGCCGCGGTGCCGCCGGACCTCGCCGCGCGCGCCTTCGCCATCCTCGTCGCCGACACCTCGGTGGTGGTCGGGGTGCGTATCCTCGGCAAGCCGGAGTCGCCCGCGGAGGCGAGCGCGATGGTCCGCGAGCTCTCCGGCCGCACGCACCAGGTGCACACCCGCTTCGCCCTCGCGGCACCCGCGGGTGACGCCGCTCCCTGGCACGCCGAGACGGTGATCACCGACGTGACCTTCCGCGCGCTCGGCGAGATCGAGATCGAGGCGTACGCCGCCAGCGGGGAGGGCGCGGACAAGGCGGGCGGCTACGCGGTCCAGGGGCTCGGCGCGGGGCTGGTCGCGCGCATCGACGGTTCGTACAGCGCGGTGGTGGGGCTGCCGGCGGCGGAGGTGATCGCGGCGCTCGGCGGTCTGCGTTGAGCCCAGCTTCTCCTTCTCCCTCCCTCTGCGCGCGGCCGGTCGTCGCCTCGGCGCTCCTCGGGCTGGTGGCGGCGCTCGCGTTCGGGCCGCTGTTTCCTCCCGCGGCCGACGGCGCGTACTTCGACAAGCTGGCCCGGCGGATCGCCGGTGGGGCGGGGTACACCTGGCTCTGGCCGGACGGCGCCGTCACGCCGGTGGCGCACTACCCGGTCGGCTTCTCCGCCCTCGAGGCGATCGGCTACCGGCTCTTCGACGCGGGGCCGGCCTTCGCGCGGCTGGTCGTCGCCGTGCTGGCCGTCGCCGCGGTGATGGCCGGGATGCGCCTGCTCGCGCCGTTCGGTCCGCGGGTCGCCCGCACCGGTGGCTGGCTGCTCGCGCTCCACCAGGCGCTCGTCGCCTATGTACCCGCGATGATGACCGAGGCGCTCGTCGGATCGCTGGTGGTCATCGCCGCTGCCCTGGCGCTGGACACGTTCGCCGCTCCGTCCGTCCGCCGGCGCGTGCTCGCGGGGACCGGGTTCGCGGTGCTCGTCGCGGCGGCGACCTACCTGCGGCCGCAGAGCATCGTCTTCGCGCCGCTGTTCGCCGGGGCCGCGGCGGTGGCTTCGCGAGGGGTGGCGCCGGACCGCGCTCGCCGCCTGCTGGTTCCGGCGGCTGCGGCTGCCGCCGGTCTCGCCGCCACGTTGCTCCTGCTGGCCCCCTGGACCGCGCGCAACTGCGTCCGCATGCACGCCTGCGCGCTCGTGAGCGTGAACGGCGGCTGGAACCTGCTCATCGGCGCCGAGACCACCTCCGGCGCGTGGCAGGAGCTGGCGACGCCGGAGGATTGCCGCACCGTCTGGGACGAGGCGGCGAAGGACGCCTGCTTCGGCAAGGTGGCCGTCCGCGAGATCGAGGCCGCGCCGCTCCCCTGGCTGGCGCGCGTTCCTTCCAAGTGGTCCACGACCTTCGACTACTTCGGCGCGGCCCCGTTCTACCTCCACGTGGCCAACCCCGAGCGGTTTGGCGAGACGGCCAAGGAGCGACTCGGCGCGGTGGAGACCCTCTACGCGCGCCTCGTCCTCTTGGCGGCGCTGGTGGCGGTCGGTCGAGCGCGCGGCCCCTTCGCGCGGGTGCGGCTGGTGATGGCGGCGCTCGCGGCTCCGTTCGTCTTCGTGGTGCACGCCTGGCCGGCGTACCTCGTGGTCGGCGTGCTCGCCGCTTCGCTGGGGCTCGAGGCGCCCCTCTTCGCCTTCGCCGCGCTGGTCCTCCTCGCGACCTTCGCCATCCACGCGGTGTTCTTCGGCGCCGGCCGCTACGGTTTGCCGGCCGCAGAGTGGGTCGCTTTGATCGCCGCGACCGTGCTAGTTCCCCGGCCGTCGACGCCGCGCAGACGATCGCCGGCACGCGGGCTTGCTCGCGCGCGGGAGGAAAGTCCGAGCTCCGAAGAGCACGATGCCGGGTAACGCCCGGTCGCGGAAACGCGGAGGACAGCGCCACAGAAAACAGACCGCCAGATGGACAAAATGCCCAAATGGTAAGGGTGAAAAGGTGGGGTAAGAGCCCACCGCGCGGGCGGTAACGTCCGTGGCACGGTAAGCCCCATCGGGAGCAAGGCCGCATAGGCAGACGGTCGAGGGCTGCTCGCCCGAGCTCGCCGCGATGAAAGTCGCGGCGGTCACGTCTGCGGGTTGGCTGCTGGAGGCGGTCGGTAACGGCCGTCGTAGAAGAATGATCGTCACCGCGCGGGGGGTGACTCCCGCGAGGAACAGAACTCGGCTTACGCGCGACGTCGACCCGGAGGCCCGGTTGCAAGACCGGGCTTTCGCGTTTTGTGCGCTCGGGCTCGGGCGTGTACTAACGCGCTACTACATTTTGAAACGACGCTCCCTCGACCCGGATGTGTCCTCCAACGCCGCCGAGCTCAGCCTTTGCGAGGCGCTCCTCGGGCTACCTTGGCCGCGGCGGCGCTACTCGCTCGCTGTCACACCGGTTGACGTCACCGCCGCGCGCGCCCGCTCCTCGAGCTCGCGGTAGCGGCGGGGCGAGTCCATTTTGCAGTAAGCACATATCCGCGAGCGCAGGATGGGCAGCACCTCCCAGCGGTTCGCCGTCGGCGAGCGCACCGACGCCTCCCCCTTGAACCAGGTGAGCACCCGGCCTGGATCTTCGTCGGGGAGCACCTTGGCGATGCTCTCCTCGTTCACCTCGTCCAGGAAGCTGAGCGGCACCAGCCACTCCTTCTGCGCCGCGGTCATCCAGCGGGTGGTGCGCTCGTAGAAGTTCTTCAGCCCCAGCGCCGTGCTTCCGCCGTCGAGCTCCGCCTCGACCTCGCCGGCCAGGAGGTACGGGTAGCCCGCGGTGTCGTCGAGGATGCGGGTGACGGCGAGATCGTTGGTGACCCCGTGGCTGCGGAGGAATGTCTCCCCCTCCTCGCGGCTCCAGGGGGACAGACGCAGCTCGCCGGCGAAGCGCAGCTCGTGCCGCTGCTTCCACACCGGGTGCGTGTCGCTGAGGCGGTCGCGCCCGAGCACCACGATCAGCGTCTCGAACGACGCGCGCGAGAGGCGCGGCACCAGGTGATCGGCGAGGAAGGTGGTGAGCGCCGAATCGAGGCTCTCGTAGTCGTCGAGCACCAGGAGCAGGCGATCGAGCCCCGGCACCTTCGACGGCATCGGCCGCACGCTGTCCTGCCGGCGGTACATCGAGAGGATGGCCGCCAGGTCGGACACCAGGCCGTCGGCCAGGGTGGCCTCGAGCCCCAGGCGCAGCCGGTTTCGCCGGCCGGCGCCGACCAGATCCGGCAAGATCCCCCCGAGCGCGCGCTTCTCCAGCTGGTAGGCGTTCGCCTTCTCGAGGAGCTTGGCGACCGCTTCGACTTTCGCCTCGTCGATCTTCGAGAGGTCGACGTACTGCTTGAGCACCGGCAGCACCGTCTGGGCGCCGACGCCGAAGCGAAACAGCTCGAGGACCGTCTCGCGCAGCTCCGGGTTGCTGGCGGCGACGGCGGCGGCCACCTCGGCGCGCGCCGCCTCGTCCATCGAGCGGAGCGCCTGCAGGTTGCGCCGTGTCTCGGCGAAGTAGCCACGACCGTTGGCGTCGAGCTGGGTGCAGCTCTGGAGCAGGTCCCGGCAGACCAGCTGCCCGAGCGTCCGCCGTACATTCGTACCGCCGAGACGCAGGCGCAGGTAGTGGCGCTCCTCGACCTCGGAGCTGACCAGCGCGTGGTCGAGGAGGAAGGTCTTGCCGATCCCTCCCGGGCCGCTGATCGACACGAGGCCGAGCGGCTTGGGCACGCCGTCGCCGCAAAGCCACCCGCGCAGCTTGCGTACCGGATCGAGGCGGCCGACGAAGTCCACCGCCGACTTATACGTCACCGACGTTCGAGAGCGCGGCGCAGCGAGCCTCTGCCGGTGCACATGCAGGTCACGTCGACGAGCGCGGCGTCGAGCACCTCGCCCGTGAGCTCGCGCCCGGCGAGGCTGCGCGCCGTCACGGCCAGGGCACCGATGCACATGCGGCAACGCGTCGGTCGCTCGCGGGTGAACTCGGCGACGGCCAGCTTCACTGCCGGATCGCGCTTCAACGTCTCGTAGGACTCGAGCCGCGCGCCATCGGGCACATCGGCCCAGGCGAGCTCACAGGCCTTCACCGGCTCGCCTTCGAGGAGGAGCCGGCAGCTACCACAGCGCCCGTTGCCGCACGCTCGCGCCGAGGATCGGACGCCGAGCGCCACATACACCACGTCGATCAGCGCCGCCTTGTCGTCGGCGGTCACGGTCCGGGTCTCCCCGGCGTAGCGCAGCCGGCGCGTGCTCTCGCTCACGCGCCGCGCTTCGGACGTCTCAGAAGCTGACGGAGCTACCGCAGCCGCAGGTGCCCTTGACGTTCGGGTTGTTGAACTTGAAGCCCGAGCGGAGGTCTTCCTCGAGGTAGTCGATCTCCGTCTCCTCGAGATACTGGTTGGAGATCGGGTCCACGTGGAAGGTAATCCCGTGCGACTCGTAGACCTCGTCCATCTCGTCGACCTTGTCGTCGAAGTAGAGATCGTGGCTGAATCCGGCGCATCCGCCGCCGATGACCTTCACGCGCAGGGCCATGCCGGCCAGCGAATCGTCCTCGGCAATGTGCTGCCGGACCTTTTCCGCAGCCTTCTCGGTGATGGTGATCATGGCGGCAACATAGCTCACTGCCCCGAAGAAACAACCTAGGGGGCCGCAGATCGCGCTGGCCCGGCCGAGACGAGGGCCACCACGTCCCCTCCGGCGCAGGTGACCACGAGCGTGCCGGCGCCGATCGCGAGACCGGCGATCTCACCCCGGCCGGGCTCCGCGCGCCCGGATGCCGACCCCGTGCCGCGAGGGGCGGGGCCCGTGACGCCGGTGCAGACGGTCCGGTCGAGGGTGGTGACGCTCGCGCTCGCCGGATCGGCGATCCCCACGATACCACCGGGGCCGACGGCGCTCCCCGAGACGGCAAAGGCGAAGGCACCGGAGGGATCGGTGAGGACCTCGACGTCGGGCGCGCTGAGGAGGGCGGCCAGCGATCCGCTCGCAGCTCCGCTGGATCCGGAATGTCCGGAGCGCGTGAAGGTCGGTGCCGGCGCGGGCGGAGCGGCGCCGGCATCGGCGGCGAGGCCGAGGAGGGT
>JAMFST010001437.1 GCA_026225435.1 Labilithrix luteola | reverse complement strand
CGCAGGCCGACCTTGTCGACCACGCAGATCTACGACGTGTTCGCCGCTCCCGAGGGGCCGGCGTACATCCTCGGCACCGACGGTAACGACGCTCCCCTCGTGGAGTACGGCGGACCGAACGGCGGCTGGACGAAGCTCACCGGCGCGCTGCCGAACGGCGGATTCTCCGGTGGCGTCGCCACGAAGAGCTCCGTCTGGCTGCTCGCCGGTGGCGCGCTGTACGAGTCCGGGCCCGCCGGACCGGTGGTCCTGGTGAAGGACTACGGGAGCGCGCAGACGTTCAACGGCGCGTGGGCCAGCTCCCCCACCGACGTGTGGTTCGCGGCCAACGCCAACGGCACCGCGCCGAACCTCCTGCACTACACCGGCGCGAGCGACCTCGCCGTCGAGCCGATCATTGGTGCACCGGGTCAGATCTACGCCGTGTGGGGCAGCGGCAGCGACCTCTACGCCGTCGGCGCGAAGGGGACGATCGTTCACCGTCACTGACGCGCACCGAGGCAGCGTAGTCTCCGCTCGTGAGCGTGCCGTCGCGTGAGGTGTTCGAGGCGGAGGCGCTCGCCTGGCTCGCCGCGAACCCGGCGGCACCCGGCACCAGCGTGGTCACCTCGCTGCCCGACGTCTCCGAGGTGCCGCCGCACGAGCTCGACGGCTGGCGCGCGTGGTTCATGGGGGCCACGCGCACGCTCGTCCGCTGGGTCCCCGACGACGGCGTCGCCATCTTCTACCAGAGCGACATCCGCCACGGCGACACGCTCGTCGACAAGGGCTACCTGGTGATGCGGGCGGCGGAGGACGAGGGGGCCAGCGTCCTGTGGCACAAGATCGTCTGTCGCAAGCCGCCCGGCACGCTCGCCTTCGGGCGGCCGAGCTACTCGCACATGATCGCCTTGAGCCGCGCGCCGCGCCCGTTCCCGCGCTTCCCCGGTCCGGACGTGTTGCCCGACGGCGGCTTCATGTCGTGGAGCCGCGCCATGGGCGTCGAGGCATGCCGCGTCGCCTGCCGCTACCTGCGCGACGAGGTCGGCGCGCGCGTGGTGGTCGACCCGTTCTGCGGGCGAGGGACGGTGCTCGCCGTGGCCAACGCGATGGAGATGGACGCGATAGGCGTGGACCTCTCGCCGAAGCGGTGCCGCGCCGCGCGCAGCCTGCAAGGCTAGCGCATGTACAGATGTGCCGCCGGATCGTCGGGGCGCAGCGCGCGGCGGAGGCGCGAGAAGGGGACCCGCTGGACCTGGTGACGGTAGATGCGCGCTGCCTCGCTGACGATCGGGATGAGCGCGATCGCGGTGGGGGTCAGGTAGAAATCGCTCCAGCGAGCTCGATCGGGATCGATCTGCGCGCCGTCGTCGCGCACGCCGACGGCGAGGGCGGCTCGTGTGTCGGCTTGCGAAACAGATCGCGCGCGTCGATCAGGTGACCATCGCGCAGGTCGACGGTGAGGCCGCTGACGCCGTCGCTCGGGTGGGCGCCGCCGCCGTCGAAGTCGTACTCGTTGCGCGCGGAGAGGAGGCCCCCGTCGAGGAGCGCCGGACGGATCGTCGCATGAAAGTACAGACCTCCGCGCTCTCCCTCCGCGGTGCGGCAGGCGAGGCTCTCGTTGATGCGCTCCTCGAGCGCGAGATCGGCCAGCCCGCTGATCTCGAACGAGCGCACGTCCACCTCGCAGTCGCGATCGCGCGGGCTCTGCACGTGGAGCTTGCGGGTGAACGCCCGCGGCACGCTTCGCGAGAGCACGCGCTGGAGATGGATCGGTCGGGCGCTCGTCGCGGCCGCGCTGGCGGGGGAGGGCGGAGTCCCAGAGGCATCATCGCCGTCCATCACCACTGTCAGTCCGACGAGCCAGAGGATCCACCGCTGGAATCCGGTGACCGAGCTGCGGTCGATCAGCTCCGCGAGGTCCACGGACGGTGCGGCGGCGTGCTCGAGGATCAACGCGGGCGGATGCTGCGCTTCTGGATCCGCTGACCGGCGCACCTACCGAGCTTCAGCGCAGTACCGCCTCCACATGGATCGGTACGCGGCCTCGAGCCCGCGAGCGAAGGCGGGTGCGTCCATGAGCGCGGAGCGGCGCATCCGCTCGCGCAACGTGCGTCGCAGGATCGCCAGTCGTTCGCCGTCGCCCGCGAGCGTGCAGGCGATCTCGACGAACTGCTCGTCGCTGGTGGCGACGAGGTCGCTCAATCCGAGGTTTCCCAGCTGCGACAGGCCGGCGCGTCCGACCACGG
>JAMFST010001436.1 GCA_026225435.1 Labilithrix luteola | reverse complement strand
TCCGTGACCCCCTGTTACGCGGACGCCACGTTCAACGTGCCGTCCTCGACGCTTTTCTACCACCTGCGCGTCTACGCCTTCAGCTACGCGGCCTACCAGGCGATCGGCGGGACGGACACGGCGCTGCTGAACACGGGCGGTGACGACAACGCGCTGCGCGCCCTCGCCCCCACCTACTTCACCACCTGCGCCACCAAGGAGCAGGTCGACATCGAGGTCCTGGCGGTGTGCGCCCCGCTGGTGTCGCTGAGCGACGCCGGCGCGCTCGAGGACGGCGGCGGCGACGCGTCCAGCCTCGATGCCGGCGACGCAGGCGACGGCTCCAACGACGCCGGGGATGCCGGCGACGCGGCAGACGCCGACGCCGCGCTCGCCGACGCCGATGCTGGCGACGCTAGCGGTAACGACGCGCACTGATCGTCTCGATCCGCCGCGCACCTTGCCGCGTGTGCCAGCGGCTCTTACCCTGAGGGGAGCCCATGCCCCCCTCCAGTTACGGAAGCTCGTCACCGTCGCTCGGGCTGCCGCGTCCCGGGCCGGCGCTGCGCGGGTTGCTCATCGTCATCGGGGTGCTCGGCATCCTCAACGCACTTTTGTACGAGTACAGCAGCTACGGGACGCAGATCCTGGAGCTGCTCGCCTGCTTCCCTTCGCTGGTCTTCGCCGGGCGAATCTGGCAGCTGCTGACGGCGGGCTTCGTGACCGATCCCACCGGGCTCGGCCACCTCTTCTTCACGTTGATCGGGCTCTACTTCCTCTCCACCGATCTCGAGCGGCGCTGGGGGAGCGCTCGGTTCCTCGCGTTCGTGATCGGCAGCATCGTCGCCGGCTTCACCCTGGCGGTCCTCGCGGATCTCATCCCGCTCCCCTGGCGCGTCCTCCACCCGACGATGATGTTCGGCGCCGGCGCAGCCATCACCGCCACCGCCGTCGCCTGGGCCGTGCAGAACGCCGAGGCGCGGGTGAACCTGATGTTCGTCCTGCCGATCCGCGGGCAGACACTCCTCTGGATCACCCTCGGCTACTGCGTGCTCGGGGTGGTCTTCCCCAGCATGGCCGGCAGCGTCGGCCCCATCGCGCCTTTCGGTGGTGTCCTCGTCGGACTCGCCTTCGCCGGGTTGCCCGCCGGCGCTCCTTCTCCGCTCCGCGCGATCTACCTGCGCATGAAGCTCGCGCTGCTCCGCCGCCAGAGCGGCGGCGCGCACCTCGCGAGCTACGGCTTGAAGCGCGCCGGCGGCCCGAGCGCCAAGGGCTCGGCGCGGCGCAGCGGCGGCCCGTCGCTCCACGTGGTGTACGGCGGACTCGACGACGACAAGGACAAGCCGAAGGACAAGCGATTCCTCAACTGACGCCGCAGCTTCAGCTCGAGGAGCTGGCGCAGCGGAAGCCGTTGTTGTTGAAGGGGGCGCGCGCCTCCGCCTTTCCTCGGTAGAACAGGCCGTTCCCTTCGCAGGTGCAGGCGCCGCACCACCAGGAGCCGCCGCGCAGGACGCGCTTCTCGCGGCCCGGTCGCACGGGCACCGCGTCCACCGAGCTCCGCGCCGGTCGGTGCTCGGCCGCCGCTTCGTAGGCGTGCGCGTCGTACAGATCGGCGGTCCACTGCCAGACGTTGCCGACGGCGTCGTAGAGCCCCCAGGCGTTCGGCGGGAAGGCGCGCACCGGCGAGACGTAGACGAAGCCGTCGTCACGGCGGTTGTGCTCGTGGGAGCTGCCCTGCCAGTAGTTGAGCGCGAGGCGCATCTGCCCGTCCTGCTCGCGGAGCGCCTCGTCTCCCCACGGGTAGCGGCTGCCGGTCGAGCCGGCGCGCATGGCGTACTCCCACTCCACCTCGGTGGGCAGGCGAGCCCCTTGGTGGCCGCAGTAGGCCACGGCGTCGTCCCAGCTCACCATCACCACCGGAGCGTCGTCGCGGAGGAAGCCCCGCGTGTCGGCCGTCTCGGTGAGGAATGGGCGGCGCCAGGTCCCGTGTGGCGCGTGCTGCCACTCCCAGTCGAGCATCCCCTCCTCGGCGACGAGCCCGTAGCCGAGCTTCTCCGCGGTCGTGACGTAGCCGGTGTCGGCGACGAAGCGCGCGAAGGCGGCGCGCGTGACCAGCGTCGCGTCGATGGTGAAGGGCGCGACGGCGACCAGGTGGGCTGGCCCTTCGTCGTCGCGTTCGCCGTCGTCATGCCCCTGGACGAAGGTGCCGCCGGCGAGGCGGACGCGCCCGGTAGACACCGGGCGCCACGACGCCAGGGTGAGCGCCGAAGCGGCGACGAGGCCGACGGCCGCCGCGCCAAGCGCTCCCGGGGCCGCGCTCACGGCTCGGGCTCGTCGCCGGGCCAGGTCTTTCCGGTGAGGCAGTGCTCCTCGAGGTCACCGGGGCACTGGCTGCGAAAGCGCGCGCGGCACCGGTCGCGGCAAGCAAATTTCTTGGAGCAGTCCTCCATGCAGGCGCTCAGCTTCCCGGCCGCATGCCGGCGCGCGTCGCATGCCTCGTCGCCATCCTCACTCGTCGCGCTCTCGAGCTTCATCTCCCCTACCTGGTCGCAGCCTACAGCAACCCGCGTTCCCGCCTCCGCCGCGCCGTCTCGTGCTACTCCCGCAAGCGTGCACCTGCTCGGAATCGACGCGCTCTCCCGTGAGGCCATCGTCCGCTTGCTCGATCGCGCGGACACGTATTTCAACGCGGCGCGCGAGGCGAAGGCCAGCTCCGCCCCCATCGCCACCAGCCGCGCGCTCGCCGGGCGCTCGGTGGTGAACCTCTTCTTCGAGGCCTCCACGCGCACCCGGGTGTCCTTCGAGGTCGCCGCCAAGCGCCTCGGCGCCGACGTGGTCAACGTCGCCGCGCAGGCCTCGAGCGTGAGCAAGGGGGAGACGCTCCTCGACACGGTGAAGAACCTCGCGGCGATGGGCACCGACGTGCTGGTCATGCGCCACCCCGCGTCCGGTGCGCCACACTTCGTGGCCGGGCGCACGCCGCTGCACGTGGTCAACGCCGGCGACGGCGCGCACGAGCACCCGACGCAGGCGCTCCTCGACGCCCTCACCCTGCGGCGGCACAAGGGTCGCATCGAGGGGCTGCGCGTGGCCATCTGCGGCGACATCCTCCACTCGCGCGTGGCGCGCTCCAACGCCCTCCTCCTCGGCAAGATGGGGGCGAAGGTCCACTTCGTCGCGCCGCGCACGCTGCTCCCCGCCGCCGCGGACGAGCTGGGCGCGCACCCCGGCGACATCGAGGTGTTCGACGACTTCGACATGGCCATCCGCGGCGTCGACGCGGTGATGCTGCTGCGCATCCAGAACGAGCGCCTCGCGAGCCTGTCGATGGTCCCGTCGACGGCCGAGTACGCGCGCACCTTCGGGCTCACCGCGGCGCGCGCGGCGGCGCTTCCGGACGGCGTGCTGGTGATGCACCCCGGTCCCATCAACCGCGGCGTCGAGCTCGCGGGCGGCGTGGCCGACGGCGCGCGCAGCGTGGTCCTCGAGCAGGTGGAGGCGGGCGTGGCGGTGCGCATGGCGGTGCTCGAGTCGCTCTTCGAGGCCGCCGCATGAGCGACGACCGCGCCATCGGTGTCTTCGACTCCGGCCTCGGCGGGCTCACGGTGGTCCGCGCGTTGCGCGAGCGCCTGCCGGCAGAGGACATCGTCTACCTCGGGGACACGGCACGCGTGCCCTACGGCACCAAGGGGGCGGCGACCGTCATCCGCTACGCCATCGGCTGCGCGTCGCACCTGGTTCGCCGCGGCGTGAAGGCCATCGTCATCGCCTGCAACACGGTGAGCGCCGTCGCGCCGGAGCGGCTGCGGGTGGAGTTCGACATCCCCATCCTCGGGGTCATCGAGCCCGGCGCCGAGGCGGCGGTGGCGGCCACGCGGCTCGGCAAGATCGGCGTGCTGGCGACGGCCGGCACCATCGCGTCGGGAGCGTACCCGCGCGCGGTCGCGGCGCTCTCCACCCGGGTCGAGACGATCGGCCAGGCGGCACCGCTGCTCGTGCCGCTCGCCGAGGAAGGCTGGATCGACGGTGAGGTCCCGCGTCTGGCCGCGCGCCGCTACCTCCAGCCGCTGGCCGACGCCGGCGCCGACGTGGTCGTCCTCGGCTGCACCCACTACCCGCTGCTGCGCCTGCTGCTCGAGGAGGAGACCGCCGCCCTGCTCGGTCCTGCCGCGCGCGTCATCGACACGGCGCACGCCGCCGCCGAGGCGACCGCCGTGTTCCTCGCCACCCGCGGCCTCGCCCGCGCACCGGCCGCCAACGGGGCGCCTTCGCCGCGCGGTGGCCTCTCGCTCCTCGTCACCGACCGCCCCAACGCATTCGGCGAGATCGCCTACCGCTTCCTCGGCGGCGACGCCGATCAAGTGGAGCTGGTGGATCTGTAGCCGTCCCCTTCAAGCCACGCGAAAGCTCCGCGCCGGTCCCGCGAGGTAGTCCCCCTTGGCGATCTCCGCGAGCGCGCGGCGGACGTCGCCGACCTCCGCCTCGTGGGTCAGCATGACCACCTGCACGGTGTCGCCGCGCCCCTGCTGCACCATCTGCTCGATGGAGACGCGCGCCTCGCCGAGCGCGCCGGTGATGCGCGCGAGCACGCCGGGGCGGTCGTAGACCGGGAAGCGCAGGTAGTGGCGGGCGATCCCCTGCCCGCTGGGCCGCAGCGGCATCTTGCGCAGGGGCAACCGCGCCGACCGCGCCCCCCCTCCGCGCAGCGCGCGCGCGATGTCGAGGAGATCGGCGACGACGCTCACCGCCGTCGCCTGCTCGCCCGCGCCGCGTCCGACCAGGACGCACGGCCCCAGCGCTTCGCCTTCGAGCTCGATGGCGTTGAGCACGCCGTTCACGTTGGCCAGCGGGCCGTCCAGCGGCACCAGCGCCGGGTGGACGCGCAGCTCGAGCGAGGTCGCCTCGCCCCCACCCGGCGTCGGCGTGAGCTCGGCGACCGCCAGGTGCTTCAACGCGAACCCGAAGCGCGCCGCCATGTCGTGGTCGAGCAGCTCCACGTCGGTGATCCCGTCGGTGGGGACCGCGTCGTGATCCACCTCGGCACCGAAGGCGAGCATGGCCAGCACCACCAGCTTGTGCGCCGCGTCTCCGCCGCCGACGTCGAGCGTCGGATCGGCCTCGGCGTACCCGGCCGCCTGCGCCGCGCCGAGCGCCTCGGCGAACGACAGCCGCCCCTCGCGCATGCGCGTGAGGATGTAGTTCGAGGTGCCGTTGACGATCCCGCGCAGGCGCACGATCCGGTCGCTGGCGAGCGCGTCGCGCAGCGTGCGCACGATGGGGATGCCGCCGCCGACCGCCCCCTCGAACGCGAGATCGCCGCCGGTGCTGACGGCGTGGGCGAGCAGCTCGGGGCCGTGGACCGCCAGGAGCATCTTGTTCGCCGTGATGACGGGAATGCCGAGATCGAGCGCGCGACGCACGTAGCCGTGCGAGGGGTCGATCCCGCCCATCACCTCGATGACCACGTCGAAGGCGTGCTCGGAGAAGAGCTTCTCCGGATCGCGGGTGAAGGGCAGCTCGGCGAGGTCCGCCGGACGTGGGTGCTCGCGGCGCGTGAGCACCGAGGTCAGCTCCAGGGGAGCGCCGACCCGCGCCTCGTAGGCGGCGGCGTTCCGTTTCAGGAGACGGGCCACCCCGCTCCCCACCGTTCCGCACCCGAGCATCGCGACCCGCACCGGACTCGTCATGCGAGGTCTTATCGCACGACCGCGCGCGGATTCGCGCCCCTCAGAGACCGGAGCTGGTCTGCATTTTCACTCCCGAGGTCGCGGACGTCGCGCTCGCAGCGGGAGTAGGCGCCGGCGCGGGCGGGGGCGTCGCTGCCGGCGGCGGTTCCGGGGTCGGATCGGCCGGAGCACGCGGCGTGACGGCGACCGGAGTCGGCGTGGCAGCGGCGCCCAGATCGCGCGGGGAAGCTGCCTGGGCACCACCTGCGGGAGGCCGCGCGGACGGACGCGCCCCCTTGGCCCCCTTGCCGGCCGGGACGTCGGGTGTGATCAGCGGAGGCGGCAAGACGATCGACCCGGCGCCGAGGATGACGTGCCGACCGAGGAAGACCGGGCTGTGAACAACAGCAGTGAGGTCGTCCGGAATCGTTGGTCCGGTCAGG
>JAMFST010001435.1 GCA_026225435.1 Labilithrix luteola | reverse complement strand
GAGTTCCGCAAGAGCGCCGGTGGCGCTATAGCTGTTGCCGGTAAGCAGCGTCGATTTCGGCCTGGCCGACCGGCTCGCCGAGCTTGGTCTGATCATGCACGATTTCGGAAATGCTGGGCATTACCGAGCGCTTCACCTGCACCTCGGGCGGGACGCGCTCGCCGCGTTTGCCTCCCCGATCGATGACTTACCTTGGGCCCCTCCCCCGCCGTAGACGTGCGATAGACTCGGAAACCGAGCGAGGTGACCCTGTGACCTGGACGATCGAGCCGGCGGTGCATCCGGAGAGCAAGGAGCAGGTGTGGACCGTGAAGGACGCACCCGGCGGCACCATCTGGGCCGTCTTCTACGACCACGTCGCGGCCGAAGCCTGCGTGCGCGGCTGGAAGGCGATCGGCTTCGTTCCTGACCGCCCGACCGTCGAGTTCAGCCTCGACACGATCGCGCGTCGATCGAAGGACGCCGGCTAGCCTCAGACGCCGAAGCGTTCACGGTTGTCCTGCACGAACTTCACGTAGAGCTCGCTCGGCTCGTGCGGCGGCAGCTCGCCGGCCTCGATGGCCTGCTCGAGCGCCTTCTTGATGTCGCCGATCTTGCGTGACGGCGGGATCCCGAGATCCTTCATCAGCAGGTCGCCCACGCCCGAGGGGAGGGGCGGCTGCTTGGCGTCCTCGGCCGCGAGCTCGCTGATGCGCGCCGACAGCTCGCTGATCTGCGCGAGGCCGTGACGCTTCTTCTCCGGCCGCTTGGTCGTGATGTCCGCGCGTGCGAGGCACAGCAGGTCGTCGAGGTGCTCGCCTAGCTCGCGAGCGAAGCGGCGCACGGCGCTGTCGGTCCAGGTCTTCTCGTACTGATTGGCGCGCAGGTGGTGGAGCACGAGGAAGCGCACCGTCGACTTGAGCGCCGGCTCGGGAGCGAAGAGCGCGATCCGCCGGTCGAGCTTGTCGAACATGCGGGAGCCGACCTCCGCGTGCCCCAGGAAGTGCACCTTGCCCTCGGGGCTGATGGAGCGCGTCTTCGTCTTGCCGATGTCGTGGAAGAGCGAGGCCCAGCGGACCTCGAGCCGCGGCACCGATTGCCGCACCACCTGCTTGGTGTGCTTCCAGACGTCCTTGTGCCGCCACTCACCGTCGCCGAAGCCGACCATGGCGTGGACCTCGGGGAACATCGCGCCGAGCGCACCGGACGCGAGCAGCGCGTCGAGCCCGCCTTCGGGGTCGCTCCCCATGACGACGCGATCGAGCCGCTCGCGCACCTTCGCCGGGTCCTTCTTGGCGAGCGCGACGAAGCTGGCGGCGTCGGAGGGGATCTCCTCGGTGATGAGCCGCCCCTCGGCGACCTGGGCAGCGCGCTCGAGCGCGTCCCAGGCGCGATCCACGTCCAGGTTGGACGGCTGCGCGGTCGACTCGATCGGGACGGGTTGCTCGTTCATGGCCAGGCCGCAGCGCGCGGAAGCATGCGCAGTCGGGCGCCCGCTCATAGAGCGAAGTCCCGGCGGCGTCCACCGGATCGGCAGACGTCCACGCGCGCCGCAGGCGGCTGGGGGCCTGAAGCTCTAACGAGGCCCCCTTGCCGGATGGCGCGAGGCTAAGCCTGTCCGACCTCGCTGCTGCTCGCGCTTGCAGCGGCGCCCGTCGGATAGACCGAGCCGCCCGCCGCCGCGTCCACCGTGAAGGCGCGCAGCTCCTC
>JAMFST010001434.1 GCA_026225435.1 Labilithrix luteola | reverse complement strand
TTGATCGCCGCGGTGACCAGCCCTTCGCGCCAGGTCTCGACCTTCTTCTGCTCGACCCGTGCCACCGTGAGCGCGGCGCGCGCCTTGTGCTCGGCCATCTGCGCCTGCACCTGGAGGGTGAGCTTCGTCTCCACGGACCGCTGGAGAAAGAGGAGGTTCTGGTGCGCATCGGCGAGGTCCCAGCTGCTGACCGTCCCCGTGATCCCCTTGGCGGCGGCTTCTTCCCAGGCCTTGCGCGCATCGAGCACCGCGGTCTCGGCCGCGCGCAGGCGCTGCGTCGACTCGGCCAGGGCGCTCTCGGCCAGGCGGGTGGCGCGCTCGCGCACCTCGACGACGCGGTTGGCTCGCTTGGCGCGCTCGCGGCTCACGGCGTGGCTCCGAGCACCATGGCGATGTTGATCGACTCTTCACGCTTCACGCCTTCGGTGAGCCCCTGGCGCATGAACGCTTCGATCTTGGGCGCCGCCGCGCGCGCCGCGTCGATGCGCGGATCGCTGCCCGGGACGTAGGCGCCGATCTGGATGAGATCCGCCGCCTCGCTGTAGGTCGCCAGGAGATCGCGCACCTTCGCCGCCGCCTTCACGTGCTGCGGCGTGGCGATGTCGTGGACCACACGAGAGACGCTGCGAAGCACGTCGATCGCCGGGAATTGCCCGCGATCGGCGAGCCTGCGGGTGAGCACGATGTGCCCGTCGAGGATGCCTCGGACGGCGTCGGCGATGGGATCGTTGAGGTCGTCGCCTTCGACGAGCACGGTGTACACCGCGGTGATCGAGCCCTTCCCCTCGCCGTTGCCGGTGCGCTCGAGCAGCGCGGGGAGCGAGGCGAAGACGGTCGGCGTGTAGCCCTTGGTGAGCGGCGGCTCGCCGGCGGCGAGGGTCGCTTCGCGCAGCGCCATGGCGTAGCGGGTGACCGAGTCCATCACCAGGAGGACCGATTTTCCCTGATCGCGAAAGTACTCGGCCACGGCGGTGGCGCGCAGAGCTCCGGCAGCACGGACAAATGGAGGATTGTCTCCGGTGGCGGCGATGACCACCGAGCGGGCGAGCCCCTCGGCGCCGAGCGCGTTGCGCACGAAATCGCCGACCTCGCGGCCTCGTTCGCCGATGAGCCCGACGACGATGACGTCGGCGTCGCTGTGCCGGCAGAGCATGCCGAGCAAGGTGCTCTTGCCGACGCCGGTGCCGGCGAACAGGCCGATGCGCTGGCCGCGGCCGAGCGGAAGGAGCGCGTCGATGGCGCGCACCTGGGTCTCCATGGCCTGGCGGATCGGCTGGCGGGCGAAGGGGCTGGGCGGCGCGGCCTTGAGCGGTCCGCGCTCGCGGCACACCGGTTTCGGCTTGTCGTCGAGCGGGTTGCCGAAGGCGTCGAGAACGCGGCCGAGCAGCGCGTCGCCCACCTCGGCGAAGCCGGCGCCGGGACGGAGGCGGACACGAGCGCCGGGGGCGAGACCGGCGACCGAGCCGAGCGGCGCGGTGAGCGTGCGGCCGTTGCGAAAGCCCATGGTCTCGAGCGCGACGACGCGCCCGTCGGGCAGATCCGCTTCGAGCTGCTCGCCGACGGCGACGGTGACGCCTTCCACCTCGACGAGCAGGCCGACGACGTCGGCGACGCGCCCTTCCGGGCTCACCATCTTGGCGTTCTTCGCCCGCGCGACGTACGCGCTGAGGTCGATGGCGGGCGTGGCGTGCGCCGTGCTCATCGCTCGCCCTCGACGCCGAGCTCGGTCTTCATCTGGCCCATGCGCGCGGCCGCGCCGATCTTGGCGACGCCTGTGCGCGAGCGCACCTCGCAGCTCGACGGGGCCAGCGCCGCGTCGACCTCGACGGTTACGTTCGGACCGAGCTCGTTCCACTCCTCGCTGGGCAGCACCTGGCCGAGGTCGGCCGCGATGGCGACGACCACGTTCTCCTTGGAGTCGAGCGCCTCGATCCCCTCGCGCACCCAGGCGATAACGTGTCCCGGGTCGATCGACAGCTCCTCGCCGACCACCCGCTCGGCGACCGCGCAGGCCAGGCGAACCAGCTCCGCCTCGCTCGCCTCGCGGACGTCCTTGCGCACACGCGAAAGCTCGCCGGTGAGCGCCGCGAGGGCGCGCCGCAGCTCGGCGTTCTCGTCGCGCAGATCCGGATACGGCGGCGGCGTCGCGGGGCGCACGGAGATGATCGGCGTGGCCGGCGGTACCAGGGAATCGGAGACGCGCGCGGGATGCGCCTCGTCGTGCGCGCTCTCCATCATGGCGGCGCGCATCGGCTCGCGCAGGGCGGCGTCGGCGTCGATGGCGAGCAGCGTATACTCGCTCCCGCTGCTCCCCTCGTCGTCGTCGAAGCCATGCGGCGCGAGCCACGACGGAGCGGCGGTCCGGGGAGCGGCGCTGCGGACGAGGCCTGCACACCACGACTGGCCTGCCGGTCCCGGCTGAGCGTTCACATCCGCGTTCATCGTCATTGCGAGGGTTCCGTCTTTCATGAGGTCACGAGCCTTCTGCCCGGGACGCGGACGCTTGCTGGTGGGCATGGCGAGAGGAGGCGCTCACTCGCCTTCGCGACCGAGATCGATGGTCCCTTCGGTCTCGAGGCGGAGCGCCGCCTCGATGACCTCGCGGCGAGCAGCCTCGACGTCGCTCTTCCGCACCTTGCCGAGCAGATCCATGTCGTCCTTGATGAGATCGGCTGCGCGCGAGGAGAGGCCGGCGTACACGGCGGCGAGGACGCCGTCGGGCGCCCCCTTGAGGGCGGCGACTTCTACGACCACAGGGCCGCCCACGCCGACCGTCTGGCCGACGGCGACGTGCTGATGATG
>JAMFST010001433.1 GCA_026225435.1 Labilithrix luteola | reverse complement strand
GAGCGCTGGTGCGAGATCCTGGCCTTCGAGATCCCCACCGCCTCCGACTGGGGCGCCAGCGTCGCCGGTATCCCCTTCGTCCCCGACACCTTCGTCGAGATCAGCGCCACGCTCGAGACCAAGCTCGCCGCCTACGGCAGCTACGGAGACGAGGTGCCGGCCGATCCGCACGCGCGCTCGAAGGCGGCCGTCCGTCACCTCGCCGAGCTGCGCGGGCGTCAGGCCGGGGTCGAGGCGGCCGAGGCCTACGTCACCCTGCGCCGCGTGCTGCGGCAATGACGTCGACCACCCGGTCCACGTCGCCGTCGACCATGGCGGGGAACATCGGCAAGCTGAGGCAACCCGCGTAGTAGCGCTCGGCGCCCGGATACGACCCGCCACCGAGCCCCGCGCGCACGAAATCCGGCTGGCCGTGCACCGGGATGTAGTGCACCTGCGGGAGGATCGAGGCCGCGCGCATCCGCTGGTAGAGATCGAGCCGGCGCGCGGCCACCTGGGCGAGCGACTCGCCCGGCCGCTGCACCAGGTTGACGATGTACAGATGGTAGGCCGAGGTGACGCCGGCGCGCACGGCCAGCGGCGTGACGAAGTCGGCCAGCGACGCGAGCTTGGCGTCGTACTCGCGTGCGATCGCCCGGCGGCGCTCGAGGAAGCGGGGGAGCTTCTTCGCCTGCGACGTGCCCAGCGCGCAGAGCACGTCCGTGATGCGGTAGTTGTAGCCGAGCGTTCGCTGCTCGTAGTACCAGGGCCCGTCGTTCCGCTCGAGCAGCGCCGGGTCCTTGGTGATGCCGTGGGTGCGCAGGTCGAGCAGCTCGCGGTAGAGCGCCTCGTCGTTGGTGGTCACCGCGCCCCCCTCCCCGGTGGTGATGTGCTTCACCGGGTGGAACGAGAGGATCC
Organism: Labilithrix luteola; assembly: GCA_026225435.1. Lineage (GTDB taxonomy): Bacteria > Myxococcota_A > Polyangia > Polyangiales > Polyangiaceae > JAMFST01. The sequence goes on along the minus strand of JAMFST010001433.1, from coordinate 1,475 downwards.
CCATGTGCGCATCGACGCAACCCGCCGCCCGCAGCGTCTCTCCTGGCCGCGCCGGATCGGTGTACGTCGCACCGAGAGCGTGCGCCGCGTCCTCGATGACCAGAGCGCCGGTGCGCTCGGCGAGCGCCCGCACTGCCGGGAGATCGGCGACGGCGCCGGAGAAGTCGACCGGCACCAGCACCTTCGGCTTCTTTCCCAGGCGCGCCGCCGCCTCGACCTGGGCCTCGAGCGACGCCAGCGTCACCAGCGCGCTCGCCGGATCGACGTCGGCGAGCAGCGGCTGGCCCCCGGCGTAGCGAATGGCGTTGGCCGAGGCGACGAAGGTGATGTCGCTGGTGATGCCGACGTCCCCTTCGCGCACGCCGGCTGCCAGGCACGCGAGGTGGAGCGCTGCCGTGCCGCTGTTCACCGCGACCGCGTACGACGCGCCGGTGATGGCGGCGAGCGCCTCCTCGAAGACCCGCACCGCCGGCCCCTGCGTGAGCCAGTCGCCACGCAGCTGCTCCACCACCGCGGCGATGTCCTCCTCGTCGACCGACTGGCGGCCGTACGGCAAGAGCGGCAACACCGGCTTCACCATGCCCAGCGATTCCCCGCGAGCCAGCTGCGCGTGCGGTCAATCCCCTGCTCCAGCGTCGTCCGCGGGCGCCACCCTAGCAAGCGCTCGGCCTTGCTCGCGTCGCACACCAGCCGGGCGATCTCCGCCTGCGGGTGGTCGTGGGTCACGTGCTCGACCGCCACCTGCCCGCCGGCGCACAGCTCGGCGAGCCGGTTCACGCTCACGTCGCGCCCCGTGCCGGCGTTCACGATCTGCCCCTCGGCGTCCACGCTCCCCCCGCACGTGACGACGAACTCGGCGCAGTCCTGGACGTACAGGAGATCGCGGGTCTGCTCGCCCGAGCCCTTGATCAGGAGCGGCTGCCCCTCGAGTGCGCGCTTGAGGAAGATGGAGACCACGCCCCCCTCCCCGTTCGACTTCTGGAACGGCCCGTAGGTGTTGAATGGGCGCACGACGGTGACCGGCATCCGGTACGCGTGGAAGTACGAGAGCGCGAGCATGTCCGCGCCGATCTTCGCCGCGGCATAGGGCGACGCGGGCCGATACGGATGCGACTCGGCGATGGGGGTGCCGTCGGAGAGGTCGTAGACCATGCAGGTCGACATGACGGCGACACGCGGCCCGCGCTTGACGAGCCGCGGCACGTCGCGGTCGAAGTCGAAGTGCCCCGACCTCGTGTCGAGCCCGTTCTGCCGGAAGTACTGTGCGCGGCAGCGCTCGAGCACCTGGAACGTCCCCTCGACGTCGTTGCGGAAGGTCGGCGTCGGATCGTCGATCGACCGCTGCACGTGGATCGACGCGCCGAGGTGGAAGACCGTGTCGAACGTCCCGCGCGGATCGTCGGTGGCGAACACGCGGTCGAGCACGGCCGGATCCTTCAGGTCCCCCTCGATCAGCCCTTCCCAGCCGTCCTGTC
>JAMFST010001432.1 GCA_026225435.1 Labilithrix luteola | reverse complement strand
CGTCGCGGTGGTCGACGAGGGTAGCTTCTCCGCGGCCGCCCGCCGCGCAGGGCGGGCGCAGTCGGCGGTAGCCAGGCGATGGCCACGCTGGAGACGCACGTGGGCTTCAAGGTGTGGGACCGCAGCGAGCGCACGGTGAAGCTCACGCCGCGCGGCCGTCCGCTGGTCAGCGCCGCTCGCCGCGTGCTCGCCGAGGTGGAGCGCATGCGCGAGGTGAGCGAGGCGGCCCGCGCCGGCACCAGCCCGAAGCTCTCGCTCGCCGTCGACGCGCTCTTCCCCGCGCACGGCCTGGTCGGTCTCGCCACCGCGCTCAAGGACGCCTTCCCCGGGCTCTCGCTGCGCATCGACACCGACACGCTCGGCGCCATCGCCGCGCGCGTCGCCCGGCGGGAGTGCGACGCCGGCATCGCCGGACCTCTGGCCACCTCGGATGCGCTCGAGCGGGTCGCCGTCGGATCGGTGCTCCTCGTCCCGGTCGCCGCCGCCGGTCACCCGCTGGCTCGTCAGTCCGGACGCATCCCCACCGAGGTGGCCCGCGACGAGGTGCAGATCGTCCTCAGCGAGCGCGGCTCCGGTACCGACGCGTCGCCCGATCAAGGCGTCCTCGGTCACCAGACGTGGCGCGTGGCCGACCTCGGCACCACGCGCGAGCTGATCCTCGGCGGCCTCGGCTGGGGGAACCTGCCCGAGCCGATGGTGCGCGAGGATCTTCAACGCGGCACCCTCGTCCGCCTCGAGCTCGCCGCCTGGACCGACGAGGAGCACCGCCTGCCGCTGGCGCTCGTCTTTCCTCCAGGCGGCGGTCGCAAGCCGCTCGTCCGCTGGCTGCTCACGCACGTCCCGGCGCTCTGCTCCACCTACGGAGTCGGGCTCGGCGATCCATAAGCTGCGCCGATGGGCGACATCGGACGAGGCCATCTTTCCGGCTCGCCGGGCCCGGCTATCTTCAACGCCATGTCCAACCTGACCATCCGCCGCAGCAACGAGCGCGGTCACGCGCAGCACGGCTGGCTCGACAGCCACCACACCTTCTCGTTCGCCGACTACCACGACCCGAAGCACATGGGCTTCCGCGCTCTGCGCGTCATCAACGAGGATCGCGTCGCCCCGGGGCAAGGCTTCGGCACCCACGGCCACCGCGACATGGAGATCATCTCCTACGTCCTCGAAGGCGCCCTCGAGCACAAGGACTCGCTCGGCACCGGCAGCGTCATCCACCCGGGCGACGTGCAGCGCATGAGCGCCGGCACCGGCGTGCGCCACAGCGAGTTCAACTCGTCGAAGACCGACGGGCTGCACTTCCTCCAGATCTGGATCATCCCCGACAAGGCCGGCTACGCGCCGAGCTACGAGGAGAAGAACTTCTCCGCCGCCGAGAAGCAGGGGCGCCTGCGCCTCGTCGCCTCGCCGGGCGGCAAGGACGGCAGCGTCACCCTCCACCAGGACGCCAGCCTGTACGCTGGGCTCTTCGCCCCGGGCGAGTCGGCCACCTACGCGCTGCCCGAAGGGCGCAACGCCTGGATCCACGTCGCCCGCGGCAAGGTGACGATCAACGGCGAGACGCTCTCCGCCGGCGACGCCGCCAGCGTGGAGGCAGCCGGCGCGCAGTCGCTGAAGATCGACGGCGTCGAAGCCGCCGAGGTCCTCCTCTTCGACCTCGGCTGACGGTCAGTCCCCGTGCTCGCCGCGCTTGCCGAGCTCCTCGTCCAGGAGATCGTCGAGCGCCGGCGACACCCCGCGCATCTGGTCGACCACCTTCTTCGCCCAGTCGAAGTAGCCGTTCACGCGCTCGGCCGGCCAGTCGGTCGGCGGTGAGCGGCGCAGGTCGCGCACGTTGCACAGCTTGTCGGCCAGCTTCACCAGCTTGGCCCGCGTGCTGATCGTGCTCGCGTGCTCGATCTGCTTCCGCTTGCGCACCGAGCTGGGGAGCGACTTGTCGTCGGTCACCTCGAGGACGATGGCGGCGACCTCGTCGCCGAACAGGGCAGCGATCTCCGCGGCCGTGGTCCCGGTGTCCTCGATGGTGTCGTGGAGCAGCGCCGCGGCCAGCGTCACCGGATCGTCGACCCCGGCGTCGCGGGCGAGCACGCTGGCCACGCCGAGCGGGTGGTTGATGTACGGGACGGCGTCCACCCCCTTGCGCCGCTGCTTCTGGTGTCGCTCGGCGGCGAACGACGCGGCCGAAAGGACGAGCGAGAGCGGCACCTCGGGCATGCCGGAACGGTACGCTACTGGTGCGGCGCCAGGGCCGCGAAGTAGGCCGTATGGTCGGACACGATGGGGTCGAGGTTCTCCCAGCGCGCGTCGAAGCGCACCTGGGCATCGGCGCCGTAGAAGGCGTTGCCGCTGGCGTCGAGCCACACGAGGTCTTCCTCCTCGTGGACGCTGAGCGAGTCGCTGGTCGGGTGAAAGACGCTGGCGAGCTTGTGCCCGGGGTGCGTCCAGGGCCAGGCGGGGAGCACGCTCGGGACCGGATCCTTGTCGTCGACGTAGCGGTACAACCCGGCGTGGGCCGCGTCGGCGCGCGTGCTCAGATCGTCGGAGAAGTCCGAGTCGCCGACGCGCGGCGCGCCGAAGGTGTACGTCCCGGCGAGGACCGAGTCGCTGCCGCTGGTGAAGGCGCTATCGCGGAGGATCGAGGCGGCGGTGATGGTGGCGAAGGCGCCGCCCAGGCTGTGCCCCGTGACGTACAAAGGGACACCGGAGGGGAGCGCGTCGGAGACGAGGTCGGCGCGGATGGCCGGCCACAGGTGGTTGAAGCCGTCGACGAAGCCGGCGTTGGCCTGCCCACCGGCGATCGGCTCGAGGCCGACATCGGCGAGGATCAGGTACTGCTTCCAGTCGGCGAAGATCGTCCCCTTGTAGGCGACGATGGCCACCTCCGGCGTGCGCACGTAGAAGGCGGTGCAGTCGGTCTCGGGATCCTCGAACCAGTCGAAGGTCACCGGGTCGAGACCGGGAACCTGCTTGAGCGAGGCGAGCACCTCGGACTGTCCGCCGGACGCGTAGATCTCGAACGACGCGTAGGCCAGCCAGTAGGCGTTGGTGAGGTTGGTGTCGGCGGCGGTGTTGGTCGTCCCCTCGCCGCGCACGTGGAAGGAGAACGCCGGGTTCGACGACAGCGCCGAGGCCGCGCCAGCCGCAGCTGCATCCTCGCCCGCCGCGGCCGAGCAACCGGCGACGAGCGGCGCGGTGGCGACCAGCGCAGCGAGGGCTCCACGGAGGAAGGTCGACGAGGAAGGCAGCGCCATGTCTCCGATGTAGGTGCAGCTCCCATGCCGGGCTTCGGCCTGTGACTTTCTCGAGAAATCCGGGTGGCGAAGGGGCTCCGGCCAGCACGACTGGATCGCCGAGGTGGATCCCCCGCTTCTCAGCCGTGGGGGACGACGAGCGGACTGGACAACAATATCGTACACGATATAGTTGCACACGATGTTTCCCCGACGCATGTTCCGGGTGTGCCCGTCGCTCCTCCTCGCCTCGACGATCAGGTCTGCTTCGCCCTCTATGCGGCCTCGCGCGCGATGACCGCCGCCTACCGCCCCATGCTCGACTCCATGGACCTCACGTATCCCCAGTACCTGGTGATGATGGTGCTGTGGGAGACCGACGGGCTGCGCGTGACCGAGCTCGGGGATCGGCTGGGGATGGACATGGGGACGCTCAGCCCGCTGCTCAAGCGCATGGAGCTTCGCAGCGTGCTCACGCGCCGGCGACGCGCCGATGACGAGCGCGTCG
>JAMFST010001431.1 GCA_026225435.1 Labilithrix luteola | reverse complement strand
GGCCAGCGTCCAGGCGAGCGCCAGCTGCGAGGCGGTGCAGCCCTTCTCCTTGGCGAACGTCTCGACCTGCGTCACCAGCGCCAGGTTCTTGGCGAAGTTCTCCCCCTGGAAGCGCGGCGAGCTCCGGCGGTAGTCGTCCTTCTCGAAGTCGTCCGGCGTCTTGAACTGGCCGGTGAGGAAGCCGCGTCCGAGCGGGCTGTAGGCGAGGAAGCCGATGCCGTGCTCCTTGCACGTCGCGAGCACGTCGTTGGTCTCCGGATCGCGCGTCCACAGCGAGTACTCGGTCTGCACCGAGGCGAGCTTGTGCACCTTCTGCGCGCGCTTCAGTGTCGAGGCGCTGGCCTCCGAGAGGCCGATCTCACGCACCTTGCCGGCCTTGATCAGATCGGCGAGCGCGCCCACGCTCTCCTCGATGGGCGTCTTCGGGTCGACGCGGTGCAGCTGGTAGAGATCGATCACGTCGGTCTGCAGGCGCTTCAAGCTCCCCTCGACCGACTTCTTGATGTGCTCCGGCGTGCCGCTGAAGCCGCGCACCGACGGATCGGTCGGGTCGCGGAGGATGCCGCACTTGGTCGCGAGGATCACCTTGTCGCGCTTGCCGGCGATCGCCTTGCCGACCAGCTCCTCGTTGATGAACGGGCCGTACATGTCGGCGGTGTCGAGGAGGGTGACGCCCAGCTCGAGAGCGCGATGGATGGTGGCGATCGACTCGGCGTCGTCGCGCGAGCCGGCCGATCCGTAGAAGTCGCTCATGCCCATGCAGCCCAGGCCGAGCTCCGAGACCTTCAGTGAACCGAGAGAGCGAGTCTTCATGGGCACGAAGCTAGCGCTGCCTGACCGCGGGTCGTCAACAAGCACTGCGCTTGGGCTGGTATAGCTTCCGCCGCGATGGCGCCGAAGTCCGCGTGGCGCCTGGCTGTCTGCGCGATCGCCGCGGCGCTCACGAGCGCAGCACCGACGACAGCGCGCGCCGACGAGCTCCCCTCGTGGCTGGAAGTGCACGGTCACGTCACCGTCATCGGGCAGCTAACCAGTTCCGACGGCAGCTTCCCTCGCTCCATCGGCGCGGCGCTGGAGTTTCGCGTGCGCCTCTCGCCGACCACGCTCTTCTACCTGGCGCCCGAGGCCGAGGGGCGCGACACGCTCAGCCCGTCGCACGGCCTGGCGGACGACGCCAACCTCGAGAGGTTCCGCACGCCGGATCCGGAAAACCGCTACGACACCGTGCCACCGGTGTACCTGCGGCAGGAGATCCGCTTGGCGCCCACGAACGAGCCTGATCGCGAGCGTCGCGTGGTGCTCACCGGCGGCCGCCTCGGGCTGCCCGACCTCTTCGACGGCAACGCCTTCGCGCACGATCCCGGGCACCAGTTCCTCAACGCCGGCCTGCTGAATGGCGCCGCCTTCGACTACGCCTCCGACCGGGTCGGCTACACCTGGGGCCTCGACGCCGAGCTCCTCTGGGAAGGCTGGCGCTTCGGTGCCGCGCTTTGCCTCGTCTCCACGCATCCCCGCGTTCTCGAGCTCGACACCGATCTCGGTCGCGCGCGCCAGACCACCGTCGAAGCGCAACGTCGCTGGAAGCTCGGCGCCCGCGGGGGCATGGCGCGCATCACCGCGTTTGCCACCCAAGCCGCGATGGGCCGCTTCGACGCCGCCCCGGTCAGCAATGGCGTCCCCGATCTCGCCCTCGATCGCGGCGCGGTCCGCACCAAGGTGGGCGCCGCCGCCAGCGTCGAGCAGCAGGTGTCGAACGACGTCGGCGTCTTCGTCCGCGCCAGTGGCAACGACGGGCGCACCGAGAGCTGGTCGTACCTCGACGTCGACGCCTCGCTCGCCTGGGGGATCACCAGCACGGGGCGCCGCTGGTCACGCAGCGATGACGGCGTCGGCCTCGGCTTCGTGGTCAGCGCGCCCTCGCCGGCGCACCGTCGCTTCCTCGCGCGCGGTGGCGTCTCCGGCACCGTCGGCGATGGTGTCGGCTCCTACGGTCCCGAAGGGGCAGGGGAGCTGTACTACCGGTTCGCCGTCACCGGCTGGGCCGCCCTCACCGCCGACG
>JAMFST010001430.1 GCA_026225435.1 Labilithrix luteola | reverse complement strand
GCAGGCCGATGACCGCGGCGCGCGCGACCGCCGGGTGGCCCTGGAGGATCGCCTCCACGCGCAGCGACGAGACGTTCTCGCCACCCGATTTCACGATGTCCTTCATGCGGTCCTGCATGATGCGGTCGCCGTCGTCGTCGTAGGCGCAGATGTCGCCGCTGTGGAACCAGCCACCGCGGAAGGCCTCGGCGGTGGCGGCGGCGTCCTTGTAGTAGCCGGCGGTGATGGCGGGCGAGCGGTAGACGGCCTCGCCGGGGGAGCCGAGCTGGTCGCGCAGATCGTTCCCGTGCTCGTCCCACACCGCGCTCGCCAGCAGCGGGTTGGGCGTGCCGACGTAGTTCACGTGGGGCGCGTGGCGGCGGTACTTGTCGGCGTTGCGATCGAGGTGGAAGCGGTGGCAGGAGATCGACTCGGTCTGGCCGAAGATCTCGAACAGATGTACATCGTCGCCGCAGAGATCCTGGAGCATGGTGGTCAGCCCCGGCGGGATGTTGGACCAGGCGAAGGGGATGACCCGCACGGTGCGCGCGCTGTAGGCCATCGGGTCGGAATGCACCGTCTCGGCGAAGGCGCGGAGCATCTGCGGTGAGCCGCCGTAGTACGCGGTGGCGCCTTCACGGGTGACGGCCTGCGCCGCTCCGCGCGCGTCGGGGCGACGGCCGAGGATCAGGGTGCCGCCGGCGACGAAGACCGGCAGCGTGAGGCACAGATCGGTCACGTGGTAGATCGACGGGAGGAAGCAGCACATGCGCAGATCCTGCTCGTGCGGGATGCCGCGGGTGAGCGTGAGCGCGAAGCTGTACGCGGCGAAATGCGCGTAGGTGTGCGACTGCATGACCCCCTTGGGCATGGCGGTCGTGCCCGAGGTGAAGAGGATCTGCCAGATGTCGTCGCCGTGGACGGTGACGTCCGGCTCGGTGGTCGGCTGGTCACGCACGAAGTCCGCGTGGCTGATGCTCCCCTCGACGAGGTCGCCGCCGATGGGGATGGTGACGTCGACCGACAGGCCGGCGCCGGCGAGCGCGCCGCCGACCTTCGGCCAGAGCTCCGCGTCGATCATGGTGAAGCGCGGCGCGCAGCGCTCGATGAGGTGGCGGATCACGTCCTCGGCCAGCTGCGGGTTCACCGGCACCACGACCATCCCCACCTTGCCGATGGCGATCTTGGCGACGTACGCCTCGATCGTGTTCTCGCAGACGAGCAGCACGCGGTCGCCGCGTGAAAGGCCGCGCGCGATCAGGCCGTTGGCGAAGCGGTTGGCCGCCTCGTCCGCCTGGCGGTACGTCATGCGCTCGTAGGCCGGATCGACGAAGGCGCCGGGGCAGCCGACCAGCGCCTCGTGGTCCGGCCGGCTCCAGGTGTTGCGCTCGAAGAGGTCGCCCGCGCAGACGCGCTCCCAGCGATTGTCCGCGCGCCGCTCGAAGAGGTTCTCGACGTCGATCATGACGTCGAGGCTAACTCCCGTTAGCTCACGTCTTCGTGCGTCATTTTGCCTTGGACAGGTCGTCGAGCGAATCGACGCTTCCGAGATCGGCGCCGCTCGGCGGCTTGATGGTCGACATCTTCCCCGAGTGGCGGATGTCCTTGCCGCGCACGAGGAAGATGACCATCTCGGCCACGTTGGTGGCGTGGTCGCCGATCCGTTCGAGGTACTTGGCGATCGACTGCACGCGGGTCGCCCGGTAGATGTTGCGCGGGTTCTCCATCATGTACGTGAGCAGCTCGCGGAACACCTGCGAGTAGAACGCGTCGACCACGTAGTCCTTGTCGATGACCGCCTGGGCGCGCTCGGCGTCGGCCTCGACGAAGGCGTCGAGCGCTTCACGCAGCATGCCCTGCGCCGCCTCGGCCATCGCCGGGAGATCGACGTACGACTTGAGCGGCGTCTCCTCGTTCAGCTCGATCACGCGCTCGCAGATGTTCACCGCCATGTCCCCCATGCGCTCCAGATCGGTGACGACCTTGAGCACCATGGTGAGGAAGCGCAGGTCGCGGGCGACCGGCTGGCGGCGAGCGAAGACGCGAACGCACATCTCGTCGGTCTCCATCTCGATGCGGTTGATCTGCGTGTCGAGACGCATGGTCTTGGCGGCGAGATCGCTATCCCGTTCGAGGAGCGCGCGCATGCTGGCGGCGATCATCTCCTCCACCTTGGCCCCCATGAGGAGCAGGTGCTCGCGGATCTGGCGGAGCTCTTCTTCGTATTCGAGGTCGGTGTGGCGCGGCATGGCGTTCGTCCTCGAGTCGATCAGCCGAAGCGACCGGTGATGTAATCCTCGGTTCGAGGATCGCTGGGCTTGGTGAAGATGGTGTCGGTGGCGTCGTACTCGATGAGCTCACCTAGATAGAAGAACGCCGTGCGGTCGGAGACGCGCGCCGCCTGCTGCATGCTGTGGGTGACGATGACGATGGTGTACTTGCCGCCGAGCTCGTGAATCAGCTCCTCGACGCGGGCGGTGGCGATGGGGTCGAGCGCGGAGCACGGCTCGTCCATCAGGAGCACCTCGGGCTCGAGAGCGAGCGAGCGGGCGATGCACAGACGCTGCTGCTGGCCGCCCGAGAGGCTGGTGCCAGACAGGTGGAGCGAGTCCTTCACCTCGTCCCACAGCGCGGCCTGCTGCAGCGACTCCTCCACCAGCCGATCGGCGTCGTTGATCTTCAGGCCATTGAGCTTCAGGCCGGCGAGGACGTTCTCGCGGATGCTCATGGTGGGGAACGGGTTCGGCTTCTGGAACACCATGCCGACCCGGCGACGCACGCGCACCGGGTCGATCTCGGCGTCGTAGATGTCGCTGCCGTCGAGGAGCACGCGGCCGGCCACGCGGGCGCCGGGGATGATCTCGTGCATGCGGTTGAAGCAGCGGAGGAAGGTGCTCTTGCCGCAGCCGGACGGACCGATGAAGGCGGTGACCTCCTTCTCGGCGACGTCCAGGGTGATGCCCTTGATGGCTTCCTTGGCGCCGTAGAAGGCGTGCACGTCGTCGGCGCGGATCTTCGCCTTGAGGATCTCCGGCGGACCGCTCACGCGATCACTGTCTTCGTTCATGGTGCGCGCCGTGATTCGGGGATTTGCCAGGTTGTCGGTCATGGGGACTTTCGCCGGTCAGCGCGCCGGGGACCGGTCGCGGACGAGCAACCGAGCGAGCAGGTTGAAGAACAGTACCAGTGCGACGAGCACGAGGGCGGCTGCCCAGGCCTGCCGGTGCCAGTCCGCGTAAGGCGAGACCGAATAATTGAAGATCTGGACCGGCAATGACGCGGTCGGCGAGCCGATCCCGTCGCTCCAGCCCAGGTTGCCGAAGGCGGTGAAGAGGAGCGGCGCGGTCTCGCCAGCCACGCGGGCGACGGCGAGCATCACGCCGGTGGCGATTCCCGGCGCCGCGGTGCGCAGCACGATGCTGACGGTGGCGCGCCACTTGGGGACGCCGAGGGCGAGCGCGCCTTCACGGAGCGCGTCGGGGACCAGGCGGAGCAGCTCGTCGGTGGTGCGCACGACCGTCGGCAACATGAGGATCGCCAGCGCCACGCCTCCGGCCATCGCGCTGAACTGCTTGGTCGGCACGACGATGATCACGTAGACGAAGATGCCGATGACGATCGAGGGGACGCCGGTGAGGACGTCGGCGCTGAAGCGGACGATCTTGCTGAAGCGGGTACCGCCGAACTCGGCCAGGTAGATCCCGCCGAGGATGCCGGTGGGGACGCCGATGAGGCAGGCGATGCCGAGGATGGTCAGCGTCCCGACGATGGCGTGGGCCATGCCACCGCCGGTCTCACCGACCGGCTTGGGGAGCTTGGTGAAGAAGTCCCAGTTGACCGCCCCGATGCCCTGCTTGGTGACGTAGAAAAGTACGCTGCCGAGCGGGATGATCGCCAGCAGGGCGGCGCAGATGCACAGGCCGGTGACGATGCGGTCGACGAGCTTTCGCTGGGTGTAGCTGGCCATCAGGTTCGCCCCCCGGCTGTCTTGTAACGGCGACCGGCGGCGACGCGCCAGACGAGCAGACGCGCGAGGACGTTGAGGATGAACGTCACCACGAAGAGGAGCAGGCCGATCTCGGCGAGCGCGGCGAGGTGGATCTTGCCGGTCGCCTCGGTGAACTCGTTGGCGATGATGCTGGCCATCGTGTAGCTCGGCGCGAAGAGCGAGGCGGAGATGTTCGGGCTGTTGCCGATGACCATGGTGACGGCCATCGTCTCGCCGAGCGCGCGGCCGAGGCCGAGGATGATGGCGCCGACGATGCCGGAGCGGGCGTAGGGCAGGATGACGTAGCGGACGACCTCCCAGCGGGTCGAGCCGAGGGCGAGGGCCCCTTCACGCAGGGGCAGCGGCGTCGCCTTGAGCACCTCGCGAGCGATCGAGGAGATCGTCGGGAGGATCATGATGCTCAGGATCAACCCGGCGGTGAACATGCCGAGACCGGTGGAGCCGGACTCGGGGACGCGGAACATGGGGATGAAGCCGAGCACCTTGGAGATGCCCGGCTCGACGGTGTCACGCAGCCACGGCGCGAGGACGAAGATCCCCCAGAGGCCGTAGACGACGCTGGGGACCGCGGCGAGGAGCTCGACCAGGAAGGAGACCGGGCTGCGCATCCACGGCGGCGCCAGCTCGGTGAGGAAGATGGCGATGCCGAGCGCGATGGGGACGGCGATGCACAGCGCCAGCGTCGAGGAGACGACCGTGCCGTAGAGGAAGGGCAGCGCTCCGAACTCGTCCTCCACCGGGTTCCAGTCCCGCGTGTAGAGGAAGTGGAAGCCGAACTTGGAGAGGCTCGGCCACGCGGTCATCACCAGCTGGATGGCCACCGCGGCGAGCGTGACCACCACCAGCCCGGCGAAGAACGTGGTGACGCCGCGGAAGATGCGATCTCCCGCGTTGACGTCCCGGTTGGTCTTCCGCGTGGCGCGCGCAACCTTGGTGCTCGCGGGGACCAGCTCCTTGTCGGTGGGTAGCTCGGAAGCTGCAGCGTCTTTCACGGAGCGGCCAGGACCGCCTTGCCACCCGAGGTGATCGACTTCAGCTTCGCCTCGTCACGGGTGACGATGGCCGCGGGGAGCGGGGCGTAGTGCAGGCCGGGCGCGGCCTTCTGGCCGTCGTGGATCCCCCACCAGAGGAAGCTCACCAGCGCTCCGCCCTTGGCCGCGTCCTTCTGCTCTGCGTACAGAAGGACGTAGGTGAACGAGCTGATCGGGTAGGACGCGTCGCCGTCCGGGTCGAGGATCGACATGCGCAGATCGTCCGGCACCTTGTCGCCCATGGCGGCGGCGGCGGCGCTGATCGCGTCGAGGGTCGGGGAGACGAACTTGCCGGCGTGGTTCTTGAGGTAGGCGACGGCGAGGTTGTTCTGCGCGGCGTACGCCAGCTCGACGTAACCGATGGAGCCGGGGGTGTTGGTGACGTTTCCGGTGACGCCCTCGTTCCCCTTGGCGCCGTTGCCGGTGGGCCACTTCACGCTCTTGCCCGCGCCGACCTTGGTCTTCCAGTCGGGGCTCACCTGCGCGAGATACTGGGTGAAGACCTCGGTGGTGCCGCTGCCGTCGGTGCGGTGGACGATGCTGATGCTCTTCTTGGGGAGCGGGAGCGCGGCGTTGTCCGCCTTGATCTTGGGGTCGTCCCAGCTCTTGATGTCGCCGAGGAAGATGCCGGCGAGGACCTCGGGAGAGAGCTTGAGGCCCGTCTTGATCCCGTCGAGGTTGTAGGTGAGGACGACCGCGCCGAGGGTGGTCGGGATGTGCAGCAGCTTGCCGGGCGCCTTGCCCGCTTCCTCGTCGGTCAGGGGAGCGTCGGTGGCGCCGAAGTCGACCGTCTGATCGCTGATCGCCTTGATCCCGCCGCCCGAGCCGACCGACTGGTAGTTGACCTTCACGCCGTGACCCGCCGGAAGCGCGGAGTAGTCGCTGATCCACTTCGTGTAGAGCGGGTTGGGGAAGGTGGCGCCGGCGCCGTTGAGGCTCACCGTGCCGCCGCTCGTCGTGGTTCCGGTCGTGGTCGTGGAGGACGAGTCGTCCTTCTTGGAGCAGCCAGCGAGCGAGAGCATCGCCGAGCCGATGGCGCAGCCGAGCACGACTGAAGAGACACGAAGGAGCGAGATCATGGGGCGCACCTTGTCTCCTTAATGTGACAATCGGTGACCTCGGTCCGAGGGTTTGGCGTCAGAGTGCGGTTTTTCCGCTATCTCAGCCCCAGGCAGTCACCTCGACCGTACAGGTCGGCTTTACGCTTCCGGCGGGACGTCGGCGAAGCGATATCCCACTCCTCGGACCGTCTCGACGTAGGCGCCGGCGGCGCCGAGCTTCTCGCGCAGGCGCTTCACGTGGGTGTCGACGGTGCGGGTGGTGATGTCCGCCTCGATCCCCCAGACATCGTTGAGGAGCGCGTTGCGCGTCTGCACCCGGTTCTTCCGCTCGTGCAGGGTGACCAGCAGCTTGAACTCCAGCGCGGTCAGCTCGAGCTCCGTCTCGTCGACCCACACGCGGTGCGCGTTGCGATCGATCTTCAGGCGACCGAACACCGTGGTCGCCTCCGTCTCGATGCCGCCGGCGCTGCGCCGCAGGATCGCCTGGATGCGCAGGAGCAGCTCGCGCACGCTGAAGGGCTTCACCACGTAGTCGTCGGCGCCGAGCTCGAAGCCGAGGACGCGGTCGATCTCCTCCCCCTTGGCGGTGAGCATCACCACCTGGATTCCGCGCAGGGTCGGGTCCGCCTTCAGCTGCTTGCAGACCTCCGTGCCGGCGATGTCCGGGAGCATGAGATCGAGCAGCACCAGGTCGGGGCGCTTCTCGCGCGCGAGGCGCAATCCCTCGGCGCCGCGCCCGGCCACGTGGACCTTGTGACCGGCGTCCTTCAGGTTGTACTCGAGCACCTGCGCGAGATCGGGCTCGTCTTCGACGATGAGGATTCGGGCCATGGGGTCGAGTCGAGTGTGTACGCTCGTAATGTGACGTACAAGTGACGAGGAGGCGAGGACGAGCGCCTCGATCGCCTCTTCAACGCGTCGCTCGCGCTCTCAAAAGCAGACGTGCGCCGGTGCTCGCGACGATGCCGGCGAGCAGCCCGCCGACGAGTCCCACCATCTCGCCTAGCGCCAGTGTCGCGCACTTCAGCACCACCACCGAGGCCATCCCGAGCGCGATCCCGAGCGCCGTCTTCCACCACGACGAGCGGCCGAAGGGGATGACCGCGGCGACGAGCATGCCGACGACCGCGCCCGCACCGACGCAGGCGCCGGGCATGGTGCAGCAGGCGGCGCCCATCTCGCTCATGGCGCTCATGTCCATCCCGGGCGCGCAGCAGGGGCGGAGCAAGGAGAGCGGCAAGAGGGTGGTGACGACTCCGCCGGACAGGCCGTACATCGCTCCGGCGAGCAGCGCTTGCCCGCGCCAGTGGACGAAGACCCAGAGGGCGAAGGTCAGCGGCAAGAGCGCGAGGGACGAGCTCCCCGAGGTGAAGCGGCCGATCAGCGCGACGAGGGCGACGACGAGCAGTGCGCGCGCGGCCGCCGACCGCAGGCGACCCAGCTCGAAGGCGCGGCGAGCGCGGGTGAGGTCAGTCGACATGGTTCGGTCCCAGGAGCAGGCGGAGCTTGGCGTACGCGCGGGAGACGCGCTTGCGAAAGGTCGGTGAGGGGAGGTCGGGGAGCGGCGCACGCCCGAGCAGCGCGGCGATGGTCTGGGCCGCCTCGCGGTCGAGCTCATGAATGGCTTGCTCGAGCGCGTTCTCGAGCTCGTGGCCGAGGAGCTGCTCGTCGGCGTCGGCGCTGTCGCTGGCGGCGTGCTCGAGGGCCGGGTCGGCGGGCGAGAGGCGGGCGTTGCGGCGTCGGCTCGTCCGGATCTCGTTGGCGACGATGGCGTAGAACCACGGCAGACACGCCCGGCCGGGGGTGAACTCGCTCGCGCGGGAGAACACCTTGAGGAGCGCGGTCTGGGCCACGTCCGCCGCCTCCGCCTCGCCGATGCGACGCCGCGCGAGCCACACCGCACGTGGGCGCAGCGCCAGGTAGAGCGGGTCGAAGGCCGTGCGATCGCCGTGGGCCAGGCGGCTCATCAGGGGACCAAGCTCGGCTTCGCGGAGGGGAGGCAACGGGCGCGCGACCGGAGATGTCAGGGGTGGGGACTGGCGTGGTGGTGACGCGCGCAGCACGGCGCCCCGGGGTGGCAGCAGGGGGCTCCCGGGTAGCAGCAATCGTCGGCAGCGGCACGAGCGTAAGCGCTGTAGCCGCCGGTCGCGCCGAGGACGGTGAGGGCGGCGACCAGGGGAAAGAGCCGCGGATGGCGCGACTTGAGGCGGAGGAGGAGGTTCATGGCGGGTACTAGCCGCGAGGCGCGCAAGTGTGACCGTCAGTGACCGTCACCGGTCGGTTTCCTTCTCTCCGCGCGGTCGTGCCGGCGTCGTTGCCACCTCTTCACGGCGATGGACGGCGTTCATCACGTGCGGCCTGCACGCTCATCGTCCGTGAGCCCCACGACCGCGCTGCTCTTCGCGCCGACGACGGTTTCGCTGCTGCTCTACCTGGGCACGCTGGCGGCGTTCTTCTGGACGATACGGCGGGCGCGGCGTCCGCACGCGAGGGGCGAACCGCTGCCGTCGCCGGCTTCGTCGGTGCCGCCGCGGGTCAGTGTGCTGAAACCGCTCGCCGGGACCGACGACGATCTCGAGGCGAACCTGGGGTCGTTCGCCCGGCTCGCTCACCCCGACGTGGAGATTCTTCTGGGCGTGGCCCGCGCGAACGATCCCGCTGCGCAGGTCGCCCGTACGTTTCTCCGGAGGCACCCCGAGCTGCGCGCGCGATTGGTGGTCACCGACCCCGACGCCGCGGTGAACCCCAAGGTGGCGCAGCTCATCGGTCTCGAGGCGGTGGCCACCGGCTCGATCCTCGTGGTGAGCGACTCCAACGTACGGGTCTCGTCCGGGTACCTGTGTGCGCTGGTTCGCGAGCTCGACCACGCGGAGCTGGTCACCAACGTGTTCGCCGGCACGGGGGAGCGCTCGCTCGGCGCGGCGCTGGAGAACCTGCAGCTGGGGGCGGTGGTGCTCCCTGGCATCGCCGTCAGCGCGCTCGTCTCGTCGGCGCCGCTCACCGTCGGCAAGTCGATGGCGATGCGGCGCGACGCTCTCGCGGCCATCGGCGGCTTCGCCTCGGTGGGGCACGTGCTGGCCGAGGACCACGTGCTCGGCCGGCGCTTCCACGACGCCGGCTTCCGCGTGCGCCTCTCGCTGGCGGCGGTGGAGAACCGGAACATCGCCTGCTCGGTGCGGCGCACCCTCGAGCGGCACTCGCGCTGGTCGAAGCTGCGGCGCACGCTGCTGCCGCGCCTCTTCGCCGCCGAGCCGCTGATGTCGCCCCTGCTCGTCGCCACCCTCACGGCGCTCGTGTCCCCCTCGCGCACCACGCTCGCGCTCGTGCTCGCGGTGGCGGTGGTGCAGACGGTGCTCGCGCTCGCCAGCGTGCGCGCGTCGCGCGGCCAGGCGCTCGCCTGGAAGTATGCGCCGCTCGAGATCGTGCGCACCTACCTGCTCTTCGGCTGCTGGCTGTCGGCGGTGGTGACGACCCGGCTCGCCTGGCGCGGGCACCCGTTCCGCTTGCTCGCCGGCTCGGTGATCGTGCCGGCGCGCGGGATGGTAGAGAGCGACGCATGCGGTCCGGAGCGCGCGTCGTCGTCGTGGTTCCCGCTTTCGAGGAAGCGCCGCGAATCGGTCGCGTGATCTCCGGCATGCCGTCCTTCGTGGACGAGGTGGTGGTGGTCGACGATCACAGCCGGGATGACACCGCCGCCCGCGCGCGCACCTTCGCCGGTCGCGGGCAGGGGCACCCGCGGATCACGGTGATCGAGCACGCGGCGAACCGCGGCGTCGGCGCGGCCATCGTCACCGGGTATCGCTGGGCGCTCGCGCAGAGCGGCTCCGCCCGGGACGCCTTTGCCGTCATGGCGGGCGACGGGCAGATGGATCCCGCCGACCTCGCCGCGGTGGTCGACCCGGTGATCGCCGGGCTCGCCGGCTACGTGAAGGGGAACCGCTTCCTCCAGGCGGAGACGCGCCACGCGATGCCGGCGGCGCGTCGCATCGGCGGGATGGTCTTCTCCCGCCTCACCGCTGGCGCCATCGGCGTGCCGGTCGACGACAGCCAGTGCGGCTACACCGCCATCGCTCGTGATGCCTGCGCGTCGCTCGACCTCGACGGCTTGTGGCCGCGCTTCGGCTATCCCAACGATCTGCTCGGCCAGCTCGCCGTGCGCCAGGTGCGGCTGGCGGAGGTGCCGGTGCGCGCCATCTACGCCGACGAGCTCTCCAAGCTGCGCGCTCGCCACACGGTGGCCATCGCCGCGCTGGTGGGGCGCGCGTTCCTCCGCCGCCAGGGGCTGATGAAGTGAGGCTGGTCGAAGGATCAGACCGGTGCGGCGGTGCCCAGGCGGCGCTTCTGCACCTGCTCCGGCGTGAGCCGCGCCTCGTAGATCGAGCGCAGCTCGAGGGAGCGGGCGACGAAGGTGGCGGTGGTGATCGTCACCAGCAGCGGGAGGATGAAGGAGCGATCGTGGCCGGTGAGCTCGATCACCAGGACGGTCGCCGAGATGGGCCCCTGGGTGGTCGCGGCGAGCACCGCGCCGGCGCCGCAGACGGCGAAGAGCCCCGGCGGCACGCCTGGCCAGCAGAGTGACCACGCCTGGCCGAGGAGGCCGCCGAGCAGCGCACCGAGCGCCAGCGACGGAGTGAACAGACCGCCCGGCGTGCCGCTCCCGAGGCAGGCGGCGGTGGCGGCCGGCTTGAGGACGAGGAGCACCAGCAGAAGGAGCGGCGCGACGCCACCGACGAAGGCCAGCTGCGCGACGTCCTTCCCGTTGCCGAGGAGCTGGGGAAAGGCGATCGACACCGCGCCGAGGAGCCCGAGGGTGAGCGCCGGCGTGACGATGCGCAGCGCCCCCTTCGGCTTGCTCCGATCGGCGAAGGCGATGAGGCGGATGAAGCCGATGGAGACGAGGCCGGCGATCGGCCCCGCGACGAGCGCCCAGGCGAGGACCGATGCGGACGATCCGTAGGCCGGGATGACGTAGGTTGGCGCGTCGGGCAGGCCTATCCAGGAGACGGCACAGGCCACCAGCGAGGTCACCAGCGCGGGCAGCACCATGCGCAGGGCGAGCGCGCCGCGGAGCACCTCGATGGCGAAGAGCGCACCACCGAGGGGGACGCCGTACGCCGCGGCCATGCCGGCGCCAGCCGCGGAGGCGACGAGCAAGCGACGCTGGTCGTCCGAGAGGCCGGCGCGGTCGGAGATGGCGTTGGCCATGACCGCGGCGGCTTGCTTCGGCGCCCCTTCGCGGCCGAGCGAGGCGCCCATCCCGACCACGATGACCGACAGCACAGCGCTCCCGAGGGTGCGCAGCTTGGGCAGCCGGCCAGCGTCGAAGGCGATCGCCTCGGTGAGGTCGATGCTGTTGCCGCTCGGCAATCGCACCAGGAGCAGCTGCCCGCAGCCCGTGAGGAGACCGGCGCCGACGAGGACGAGCAGGTGACGGAGCGGGCTCGCCGAGCTGGCGACGTCGAGGAGCGAGGCGTCCGCCGGGCCAGGCCAGACGAGGTGCTGCACCGCGAGGAGCAGCCGGGTGAGGGCGATGGCCGACAGCCCCGCGCCGACCCCCGTGAGCACCACCGCCAGCCAGAGCCGGAGAGCGCGCGGATGAAACGTCTCCTCCGCGCGCAGCTCGTTCACGGCGATCGGGCGTCTCCGCCAAGGGCGGCGCGGAAGGCGGCGAGCGCGCGCGGGTCGAAGCTGGCCCCCTGATAGACGATCTGCCCGTTCGCATCGAGCACCAGGGTGCGCGGGATGCGGCGCTCGCCGCCGAGCGCGTCGAGCAGGTGGAAGTCGTCGTCGAGCAGCTGGCGGTAGGCGATCCGGTGGCGCGCGGTGAAGGCGACCACGTCGGCGGCGTCCTCGCCCACGTCGACGCCGACCACCTCGCCGCCGTACTCGGGCGCGCGGATGGCGAGACGACGGAGCGAAGGGAGCTCGGCTTCGCAGGCGTCGCACCAGGTGGCCCAGAAGGTCACCAGCGTCACCTTGCCGCGCGTCTGCTCGCGCAGGGCGGCGACGCCGTCACCGTCGCCGAGCGAGAGCGGCGGCAGCGGGGACGGCGCTGGCACCACGGCGGAAGACGGGCGCGCGCACGACGCGAGCGCGGCCAGCGCCCCCACCACCAGCGGAGCTGCGATCAGTTGAAGCGAAAGCCGGCGCCACATGCGAACAGGTCCACCGTGAGGTCGTTGGTGCGGAAGTAGCGATCGTAGCCGGCATCGAGGTGCAGCTCTCGCGCGAAGCTCTCCCAGCTGCGCGGCAGGGGCAGATCGATCACCACCTTGCCGCCCACGTCCTGCGAGGTCAGCGGCGCGAGATCGCTGTCGGCGGTGCGGTACCCGAGCACCAGCGGCGCCGAGGTGGTGAAGAACGAGACGCCCGACTGCACGTGCCAGCGGTAGTTCGCGCGCAGGTACAGCCACGGGGTGATGCGCTGGGAAAGCGAGGTCTCGAGGGTGGAGGCCGCCATCCCCCAGTCGTCGATGTACAGACGGTAGAAGAGCTTGAAGGCGCCGTTCCAGGGGAGCCACTGGGCGCCGCGCAGCACGAAGGCGTGGCGCTGGCGCTCGCTGGGGAGGAACTCCTGGCCGCGGAAGCCGTTGACCATCGGCACGCTGTTCCAGGTGTTGGACAGCTCGCCCTCCTGCAAGGTCACGCCGTAGTTCACGTGGGCCACGGTGGTCGGCGTGAGCACGCGGGTGATCGACACGTTGGCGTTCGACGAGCTGCGCGTGTCGTGCCCCTCGCGGCGCCCCTGGATGGTGTAGACGTCGAACCAGTCGGAGACCTGCTGCAGGTTGCCGGCGACCGTGGTGGCCCCTTGCTCGAAGTCGCGCGCCCAGCCGGCGCCCGCGGTCCACGAGCGGTACATCGACTCGATGTGGAACACGTTGCGCACCGACCAGGTGTTGCCCGACGGCGCGCGGTAGGCGACGTCCCAGTCGAGGGCAATGGCCTTGTTCAGGCGCGACGCCGTGCTCATCACGTCGGGGCGGTACTTGTCGTCGGCGTCGGGCGAGGCGGCGGTGACCACGTCCGCGGGCACGAAGAAGCGATGGGTGACCCGCGGCCCTTGCGTGATGATCGCCTCGAGCATCGGCTCGGTGATGATGGCGCGCTCGGAGCCAGGCGCGGCGACCCGCACCGCCGCCTGCGACTGGTAGCCGGCGCCGTGCTGCACGTAATAGGCGAGCCGCGTGTTGAACGACTGCAGGCGCAGCGCGGTGTCGTCGGGGTCGCCGAAGATGACCGGATCGGCCAGGTCTGGCAGCGACACCGTGGGCATCGGCGTGAAGCCCGGCGGTGCGTCGGCGGAGGCCAGGCGCGCGCGCCCGCAGAGAAGGAGCGCGAGCACGGTCGCGACGACGACGAGTCGGCCCGGGCGCGACCGTCCGTCCCGTCCGTTCACTGGCAGCCGCATCCACCACCGGCGGCTGCGCCGTCGCCGCCAGCCGCCCCTTCGCGGCTGGTGTACAATTTTTGTTTGCTGTACGTCTCGAGCGGATCCTCGGAGAGCGACATCATCGGATCGGCCAGCCGTGCGCGGCGCGAGTGCGGCACGGTGGCGCAACCGGCGCTGAAGAGGACGAAGGCGGCAAGCACGAGGCGCGGCGACGGTTTCAAAATGTACCTCCCACGGAGAGCGAGCCACCGTCGCGGCCGACCAGCGGCACGACGTGGAGATCGGAGAAGACGGCGTGCTCCTGGCCACCGTCGTGCTCACGCCGCTTGTCGCGGCGGTAGGTGGCGAACATCGTGTCGACGATGCCGACCACGCCGGAGGCGAGGCCGACGGTGAAGAAGATGGCGAAGGGGACGCGGGTGGCCGAGGTCCCTTCCTCGTCGATGACGTTGGGCTCGTGCTGCATCAGCGCGACGTCGCCCACGGCCATCACCAGCGGCGTCGCGCCGAAGGCGGCGGCGCGGGCGTACTCGCCGTTGACCAGGTGACCGGCGAGCGGCGCGGCGGCGAAGCCGAAGCCGGCGACGTCCGTGCCGGCGTTGCGCGTGAAGGTGTTCGTCGCGCGCCCCATCATCAGCCCGCCGACCAGCGAGGTGACCAGCAAGGTGCCGATGCTGGTGACCGCGCCGAGCTCGCCGGGGTCCATCGCGTCGTCGGCGCGGGCGACGCGCGGGAGCGACGCCGCCGTCACCGCCAGCGAGACGGCGAGCGCGAGCGTGCGCCCTCGCCATGACGTTCCCCTGCTGCGCCCCATCGCGCGCGCTTTCTACACCACCTGAAGCGCGCTCGGGGGGCCTCCGCTACTTCCCGGCGAGCGCGCGCTCCACGATCGCCGGCACGTGCGCCAGCGCGTGGTCCAGATCGAACGCCAGGGCGATGGCCTTCTCGTCGAGGCGAGCGCGCACGTCGGTGTCGTCGAGCAGGTTCTGGCGGAACGTCCCGTCGCCCGCCCAGGCGCGCATCGCGTTGCGCTGGACGAACACGTAGGCCTCCTGCCGCGCCATCCCGGCGTGCACCAGCGCGAGGAGGATCGCCTCCGAGAAGTAGAGCTCCTTGGCCTGCTCGAGGTTCTTCTTCGCGCGCTCCGGGTAGACGACCAGCGCGCTCACCAGCGCGGCGGCCCGCTCGAGCATGTAGCCGAGCGTGGTGGTCGCGTCGGGGGCGATCATCCGCTCCACCGAGGAGTGCGAGATGTCGCGCTCGTGCCAGAGAGCGACGTTCTCGAGAGCCGGGGTGACCGCGGCGCGCACCACGCGAGCGAGGCCGCAAAGGTTCTCGCTCGAGATCGGGTTGCGCTTGTGGGGCATGGCCGACGAGCCCTTCTGCCCGACCGTGAAGGCCTCCTCCGCCTCGCCGACCTCGGAGCGCTGCCACAGCCGGACGTTCGTCGCGAGCCGCTCGATCCCCGCCGCCACCAGCGCGAGCGCGGAGAAGAAGGCCGCGTGCCGGTCGCGCGCGACGATCTGGGTGGAGACGGTCTCCGCGCCGAGACCGAGCGAGCCGAGCGCCTCCGCCTCGATCTCCGGCGAGAGGTGCGCGTAGGTGCCGACCGCGCCGGCGATCTTGCCGACG